>CACAAP010000009.1:0-51088 GCA_902530535.1 uncultured Candidatus Poseidoniales archaeon | reverse complement strand
AATTGGATTGGGACCCCAAGAAGGTGCTCGATGTTATTGAGGATGTCAAATCAAATCTCAATGTAGACGATGACAGGATCTACCTTACCGGCTACAGTATGGGCGGAAGGGGGACTTTCATTGTCGCCGCAGAACTGCCTGACTACTTTGCCGCCATAATGCCGCTCCAGCCTCATCACGAGCCATACTCATATCTCACGCTAGCGGAAGATGTTGCACACTTGCCTGTTTGGATGAGCCATGGAACAAATGACAGCACATCCTCATATGATATGGCGGCCCAGATGGCAGAAAACCTCTCAAACCTGGGTTCGGAGATAGAATTCCAGACAGTTGTGGGCGGCGAGCATGGGGGCTATCTCGTTATTTACAATAATCCAGAAATAATGCAATGGATTCTATCTCATGTTCGAGGCCAGTAGATTTCCATAACAGCCTTCAACCATGGCTTCCTGTCAGCACCATGGCTTTCATCTCACAGAGGCGTATCGACTTCCCAATGGTAGACCTGGCCAAGATAGTGTACTACCCTCGTTTCTGGGACCTGGCGCATAGGTTCTACGAGGAGTCCTGGGAATTCACCTGCGGCATGCACTACAACGAAATCCTCTCCGAGAAGAAGATTGCATTCCCACTAGTCCACAGCGAGGCGAAGTTCCTCCATCCTATTTCCTACGGTGATACCGTGGAGTGTACAATCACGGTGCCCAGAATCGGGGAAACCTCCATCACGTGGCACTACGAGTTCAGGAACCAGCACGGCACACTCTGCTGGACGGCAGACCAAGTCACTGTCTGCACAGACATGAACGAGGTCAAGATTAAGATGGCTGTCCCCGATTGGATGAGAGATTGCCTAGCCAAGATTGAATCATCATGACTACTCTCTAGGCCACTTCTTCGATAGTGCCTTAGTCAGCGACTCGTCCATCGTCGCATCCCACCAGTTAGCTCCTCTCCAGACCGCATACTTGCCCCTTATTCCTCTCATATCCGCTCCGTCCAGCCTCGCTCCCTGGAGGTTGGATAGGCCAAGTCTGGCCTTCACCATCCTAGCCCCTCTAAGATCGGCACCATCCAGTGCCGCCTTCATCAGGTTAGCGCCCTTCAGTGACGCATTCCTTAGATCAGCACCCGAAAGGTCCGCACCCTCCAGGTCAGCCCTATCTAGAATCGCCCTCCTAAGGTTGGCACCGGATAAGTCAGCTCCTCGCAAGTCCTCCCCAATATGCGATGTGAATGACCAGTCCTTGCTATTTTCTTCAGCCATATCCTCACCTCTTGAGAGACAACTGGTCAAGATGGTCTCTTCCTGCTTCAGTGAGAACCACGAACGCATTCTTCCTTGGTCTTCTTCGAGGATACTCCAAGAAAGATCCAGATCCACCAGGCCCACCCTCAAGCATTCTCCCTATGTACAATGATACGTTCCACTTCTTCATCGATCTCTTAGTCCACTTGCCGGTCTCTACAACTAGCCTCCTTATTTCCCTAGGAGGGGTATTTCCCTCTTTCTCAACAGACCTCATGTACTGTATCGCAGCCAGAATAACATCAGACTTATTCTCGATTCCGCACGAGTCCAGTAGTCTGGCGAAAGAAGTCCCTCTATCCGGAAAGCCACTCGACCTGATTGCCTCAAGAGTCATCTCCATGGCCTCCTGCCTGGCAATTCTCACACGGGAGAGAGTTGAAGACCATGTATCCTGACTGGTAACCTTCAGCCATCTGTCGCTTGCCTCTTTGGTGTAGTCAGCCAGATTGATGTCTTGTGAACCTAGTCTCAGGAAGAGCCCTCCTAACTCCTTGGAGTCCTTTGCAGCCATGATCAGCCCTGCGCGATATCACTTATCAGGTTATTTTTTTCTATATTTCTTTAACATCTAAGGGACTGTTAAGTAGCCGTGAAATTCAAAGAGCGTCAGCATAACGAAACCCCATGAGCGCGGAATCTGGCGACGGCTATCCACTGGTTTTGCACTCAGAGGCCGACCCCTCCAGATTGGGAGGTACCGCGGTATGCGGCTTCTCAACCGTGGGCTCTGTTGGAGTCATTGCAACATCCCATCTCATCAGCTCACTGCAGCTTAGCCCGATGGGCACTGTTCTCCATCCTCAATTTCCTGCAGTAGCCCTGATTCACGATTCTGTACCTAAGCACCCTGTTAGAGTGTACCAGGGAGATGGAATTGGTGTTTTCACATCAGAAATCCAATTCACCAGCGAACACGATGTCTACTTTGCCAATACTGTTCTGGAGTGGTTCACCAAAGGTGGCTTTGACAGATTGATCGTAATTGATGGAGTCGTTAGCAATGAATTGGGGATTAAGGAGGACAGCGAACTTTGGGGGGTATCCTCTACATCGGTAGGTCGTGACCAACTTGACAACTCGAGTATCCAGAGGATTCAGCAAGGAGTAGTTACTGGAATAGCCGGATACCTCATCGCTGAGGGAGAAAGGAGAGGCTTAGACGTCACGGCACTACTGGCCGAGTGCAATCCAATGTACCCTGATGCAAGAGCTGCCATCATTGCAGTCGAGGGCCTCAGCGAGTTGGTAGGGGTAGAGGTCCCCGTCGAGGGACTGCTAGAGGATGCGAGGAATATTGAAGAAAGAGTTAGGGAGGCTTTCGAGAAGGCTCAGTCGAACGCTCTTCCTGCTCCCGACTCAGATGACGACGAAGATGAAGTCCCAATGTACTGATCAATAGAATGGATTCGTACCAGCATCGTGATCCGTCAGATCGACAACTGTCGAGATTTCCGGAACCCCCTCAGTGATCATGACCTCTATCCCCTCCTTCAGGGTTACATCCACCATGCCGCAGCCCTGGCAACCACCTCCAAAGGCGATCATTGCCTTCCCATCATCCACACCTACGAGATCAACGTGACCACCGTGAGCCGCGACAAGCGGATTCACCTTACTTTCTATTACCTCTGCAACGGACTTGGAGACTTCATCTATCCAGAGAGGATTTGGGTTTTCGAAACTGAATCCCCCGCCCATTAGTGTCTCCTTGTAGTCCAGAATAGTTCCGTCCAGATAGGGAGCGCTCCTAGAACCAACGAAGACTACAAGGCCGTCAACTTCCGTTTCGATGTCATCATCCAATGCATCATCACTTCCTATGAGTTGCAAGTCATACTGGAAGCCCTTCGGGCCTCTTCCAAGTATCACGATCTTGAGAGCCACATCGTCGTCATCCGCCTGTTCGGCGAACTTGTCCAGCATCTCCCTGGCCTTCTCGGTAATCTGTAGCATTGTTTGCTGCAGGAAACCCTCATTCTTCAACCTGTTCTTCTTTCAGACAAACTATTCACCTGACACCCAACCCACTGCACGTGGCGCTAGACAGACTGGGCAGGCCTCTGAGAGATCTCAGGATCTCTGTTACAGATAGGTGCAACTTCAGATGTAGGTACTGCATGCCTAGGGAGGAATTCGGAAAGGGCCACAACTTCCTTCCAAAGACTGAGATCCTGACATTCGAAGAGATACGCAATTTCGTCAAAGCATGCAAACCCCTGGGGCTAAGAAAGGTAAGAATTACCGGCGGGGAACCTCTTCTAAGGCAGGACATCCACCATCTAGTCAGACAACTATCTTCCATGGAAATGGAGGTTGCACTCACGACGAACGGATCACTTCTGGAAAATAACGCAGCGAACCTAGCCGAATCAGGACTCTCAAGAGTCACAATCAGCCTAGATGCAATTGACCAAGAGGTACATTCCAAAATAACGGACTCTAAAGTCCCAGTTACAGATATCCTAGACGGAATCTCCGCAGCAATCAGATACGAACTTGGACCTGTGAAGGTAAACTGCGTAGTGCAACGCGGGGTAAACGAGCATCAGATTCCCAAGCTAGTCAGAAAATTCAGAGGTACTGGCGTTATTGTGCGATTCATCGAGTTCATGGACGTCGGTAGCACAAATGGATGGACACAGGGCCAAGTCGTGCCGACTTCCGAGATTATCGACTTCCTTTCCAGTGAATTCGATCTTACTCCTTTAGTAAGGAAATCTGCTAGCGATGTGGCCTCTAGATGGGCTCACTCAGACGGTTCGGGTGAGATCGGATTCATATCTTCCGTTTCACAACCATTCTGCGGAGATTGCGTGAGAGCTAGACTTTCTTCCGATGGCAAGTTTTTCACCTGCCTTTTCACAACCATGGGGCACGAAATGTCCGCCTTGATTAGGTCTGGCGGGGAAACGGAGGTACTCACTCAATCAATAGAAGAAGTATGGTCCGCTCGGAAAGACAGATACAGCGAGGAACGCTCCTCGGGTGCAATCTACCTTCCTAGGGTGGAGATGTCCTACATCGGCGGATGAATAGACATAGCGGCCTCAACCACTGCCTCCCAAGGGGCAGCGGTCCTGAAGGAAGGCTTTCCGTAACTGGAAATCGCGGCCATATGTCCGTTCTGCCTAAGCGACTCAACAATCTTTCGTGGACTAGGGGGAGCACCGGTTCCAAGCCATGCGGCCAGGTCGTCCACAACAACCAGGTTGCAGGAATCAATCACCTGCGACTCCTCCGCGAGGTGTCTGACGCTCTTGGCGACCCTCCTCCTCTCGATTTCGAAGCTCTTCTGGTTCCAACCTACTGGATCATCGGAGATGAAGATAGGTCCACAGCTCTCCAGTGCTCGTTCCTCAGACATTGAAGACATAGCCCCCCTATCGCCGGTAGGTCCTATCCATAGGGGACCAGATACTCGGGGGTCTTTCCTATCCACTGGAAAGTTAAGTGGAAGCATGCAGTGCATTGGAAGAACATCTCCTCCACTTTCTACTTGTAACCCAGAATCAATTGAAGCGGCAACCTCCTCCTTATACGGGGAGAAAACCCTCCAACCAATTCTTTCTTCCAATACATTGGCCGAAGACACACTCTTCATGACCCTGAATGATACCCTAAGGTGATGAGAGTCCCAAACCGAAAGTAGTGGCTCAATCGCCCTATCGTGTCTGGCAGCTATTCTGGAGATATTCGACAGCATCACCCTCATCCCAGAATCATGGGCCAGACAATCAGTCCTAACTCTGGCACCATACCTCCTCATCAGAGCGGTTTTGGAGGATCCAGTCAAAGCAGCCGTATCCGTCGCGCTGACCTCCATCACTCCACTCCTGGCCATGGATTGCATTGCTGAATCAATGAATGGGGCGGGTGAACCATATGGGTCGATGTCAATCCAGTGTCTTCCACTACTGAGAACTGCTGTTCTAAGGTCTCCCTGGAAGGTTTGCAAGTCACCAACTCCATCAGATGGCGGGAACTCCCTGTGAGAGGACCTAGCCCAATCGAGAGCTTCTTTCTCCAAATCAACTATTGTGGCCGAGATTCTAGATGATATCTCACATGGTAACTCATTCAGCCATCTCCTGGCTCTGAGACCCGAGGCGGTAAGCCCATCGAGAGCGTAAACTGTACCATCACCGAGCATGCCCTCTTCCATCGCATGCCTGAACAGTAGAACGCTCCGAGTCCTACTTCCAGCCATTGCCGGATTGTAGAAAACCTCTCCAGAAGACTTTGCAGAAGGACCCTGCGCATCCTCGGGAAGTTGGGGCAGAAGCATCAGAGTCCTTCCTTCGCGATGAGGGAAGGCCCCGTTGCCGAATGACATGGCTCCCGCAGGGCAACCCGACAAAAGGAATTACCAACGATTAGTAGTGAGAGAATACAACTTCTGGGTCAGAATGCGTAACTCTTCTACCATTCGAAACTACTCGTCCTACAATTCTACTTCCTGGAAGTCGTTCACTAAGCCATCTCTCAGCCGAATCAGCACATTCTTCTGATACAGCCACCACCATCCCCATTCCCATATTGAAGGTCCTATGCATCTCCAGTGTGCTAACGGATCCGATTTCAGATATCCACTGAAACTCTGGATGGGGGTCTAGCGGCATCTGTATTTCCCAACCCAGAGTACTATGGAGCCGAAGCAAGTTCGACAAACCACCTCCCGTGATGTGCGCGATGGCCTTTATGCAATCTGGACCAACCACTCCCCCCACTCTCCTTGACTCCAGCACTAGCTCAACTACCGGATCAACGTAGATCCTTGTAGGGTTCAAAATCACCTCAGCCAGAGTGGCCGCTCCGTCCTTCTCGGAGAATCTTCTGACTTCTCTGTAATCATGGCTTGGGTCGAACGGACAAGAGTCTTCTAATGAGCAGCCAGACCTCTCAATCACTGCTCTGACAAGGGTGAATCCATTGGAGTGAATCCCACTGCTGGGAAGGCCAATCAGTACATCCCCTTCCTCAAGATTCTCTCCTGTGATCCCCCCTCCCTTAGGGAACCACCCTAGTGCGGTTCCAGAAAGGTCTAGTTCCTTCACGATCCCTGGAAGCGTAGCTGTCTCCCCTCCCGCCAATGTGATCCTTGCTATATTGCATGCCTGAGAAAGAGACTCGCCCAAAGACGAGTGAACCTCTGGGTCTGCCTCTGGGACAGCGATGTAATCTACGAACGCAAGGGGCTCAGCCCCAACACAGATTAGATCGTTCACGTTCATAGCAACGCAGTCAAAGCCCACACCACCCAATTGTCCTACTTTGCTAGCGATTTGCAGTTTGGAACCAACGCCATCGGTCGCTAGTGCAAGACAAGAGTCACCGAATTCGATAATCCCCCCGAATCCCCCTGGGAGGTGCACAGGAGCGCCAAGCTCACCTGGAGCCCTGCTAGAAGAGGCCAATGAACCGATCAGACTAGCCACTGCCTTGGCTTCTAGATCTATATCGACCCCGCTAGACGCGTAGTCCATCGGCTCGCCCATAACAAGCCGCACAGAGACTGCAACTTCATTGTCTCGGAAGGAAAATCTCAAACGACTGAAATCTACTGAGAAAAAAACCCGTTTTTTCGGCTACTAGGGGGCTTTTTTTCGCCTTGCTTATAAAGATAATAATCAATAATCTCTATATGTAAAAGGTATTTCGCGTGGGCACGGATAGTGTGAACACTATGTACAACAAGAAAATGATAGCAATGATGCTTACCCTGAGCATGCTAGCGGCTAGTCTCGCTGGATGCGCAGGGGGGGACGACGACGACGACACGTCAGACTGGGCCATTTCGATGGCTAGCGACGTGGACGCCGTCTGGGTGGAGTCCGGATGGGACCCCATTATCCCCAACCTGAATGCCGGCGAGATGTGCGACGTAATCATCTCCGCGATGACCAAGACGGATGAGCGCGACCAGGTAGTCGACTTCACCAGGGCTTACTACACCAGTAGCCAGGGTGTAATCGGTGGATCCGGTGCAGCGTCCATCACAGCGGTGGCGGACCTCAACACAGCAGGTACGACCATCGGTGTCCAGTCAGGGACAACCTCGGACCTGTACGCCAACGAGAACCTCGGTATGGCTACAATCAGTGCCTTCGAGGACTTCCCATCGGTCATCACCGCTCTGAACAACGGAGACGTCATGTACGCAATGGGCGACGCACCCGTTCTGTCCCTGGAAGGAACCCTCATGGTGACCTTCTCTGACGAGAACTTCGGGTTCGCAGTCCGCGAGGACTCAGGTGAACTCCTAGACGCCCTCAACATGGCCATTGGCGCTGTAGTCGACTCAGGCGAGTACGATACAATCTACGGGGCCTCCTTCGACGGGGCAGTCACACTGGCAGACGACACCACCGCTGACACGGCAACGGCTTACCCAGCCTCGCCCAGCGAGGGGTCCACTCTGACTGGAGTTCTGGAGTCCGGGCAGCTGAAGATCTGCACAGACCCGTTCTACCCTCCATTCGAGAGTTACGACGCTAACAACAACGTCGTCGGCTTCGATGCAGATGTGGCACACGCAGTAGTCGACGAGATTGCAGCTCACTACATGGGAACCGCGAACCCGGTGTTCGTTGCTCCAGTGGTAGAGCCAGAGGCAACCACAATCAAGATCGGCTTCCTGAACGACGCTACAGGACCAATAGCTCAGTTCGCCGCGCCCTTCACCTATGCATGGACCCAGGCTCAGGCTGACCTGAACGCTATGGGAGACGACTACGTCTTCGAGGTAGTCGAGGCAGACTCAGGATGCGACGGTACCATGGGCCAAACGGCTGCTCAGTCCCTGGTGGACTCGGGCGTAGTGGCAGTGGCTGGAGCAGCTTGCTCCGGTGCTTCAATGGGTGCAAACGCAGTGCTTTCGGCAGCTGGTATCCCAATGATATCCTACGCGAGCACCTCGCCAGCGCTATCTAGTGATACCGACCACCCGCACTTCTACAGGATTGTTCCAAGCGATGCCCTACAAGGGCAGGCAGCTGCGGACATGATTGCAGCAACGGGCGTCAACAACACCGCGGTAGTCCACATGACGAACAGCTACGGCGCAGGCCTAGCAGACGCAGTTGTGGCCAACCTAGGAGCAGAGAACGTCTGCTTGCAGGCAGGCTACGAGGAGACCGCCACAGATTTCCAGGCAGCAGTCCAGGCTGTAATTGATGCAGGATGCGACTCCGCGTTCCTGGCCTCTTACTCAGCCGACGGTGCCATGATCATAGAGACCATGGCAGGGCTCGGGGCAGCAATCCCGACCTTCAGCGCTGACGGAATGGCAGGCGAAGCCGCTCTGAATGACTACTCGGCACCAGCAGCAGCCAACCTGCTACAGGTCACCAAGCCCAGGGCAGCAGCCGCAGGCGCAGGCGTCTTCGCAGCAGCTTGCGCAGATGACGCAGTCTGCTCGACTGGAATCTACCAGTCAGAGGCTTACGACACGGTCATGATGATCGGACACGCTGCAATGATGGAGGACGGAGCCAACATGGCTACGCACATCGAGATGGTCGGCAACGGTTACGCTGGTGACAGCGGAACTCACACCTTCCTAGCCAACGGCGATGTCGGCGGCTCTGGATACGATGTCTGCACCTTCCACCACGTGCCTACCTATGGCGAGTACTTCAACTGCGACAGGATGTGGGACGCCGCTGGCGGCCTCGCAGCCGTTGAGTGGGCAGGAGCCACTGTCAAGATCGGCTTCCTGAACGACGCTACAGGTCCAATCGCCGTTTACGGCCCTGGTTTCGTGGCAGCCTCCCAGATCGCACTGGGACTAGCCAACACAATCGGGTACAGCAACGGCGTGCAGTTCGAGCTGGTATACGCTGACTCGGGTTGCGACTCCACAATGGGTGGAACCGCAGCTCAATCACTAGTGGACGCTGGAGTCTGGGCAGCAGTCGGAGCAGCTTGCTCCGGAGCTTCCATGGCCGCTAACGCAGTTCTCTCTGCAGCAGGGATCCCACAGATCTCCTACGCAAGCACCAGCCCTGCGCTAACCGATGACTCGCTTTACCCCAATTTCTTCAGGGTCGTACCAAGCGATGCCTTCCAAGGCGCTGTCGTTGCTGATGTGATGGCAGCCGATGGACAGGACAACGTTGCCGTGGTCCACATGACCAACGCATACGGTGCAGGTCTGGCAGACGCTTTCGTGGCTAACATGAACGCTTCTCACGTTTGCACTCAGGTTGGCTACGAGGAGACCACGACAGACTTCGCTACCCTGGCTCAGGCCGTGGTAGACGAAGGATGCACATCCGTGCTACTCGTGTCCTACGCCACCGATGGCGCGGGGATCATCGAGGAACTGGCAGGTCTTGGATACTCAGGCGCCATTTACGGCGCTGACGGCATAGCAGAAGAGGGACTGGCTGCAGGAATGTCCGACACCACTCTGGTGGACGGCATAATCGCAACCAAGCCCGCTGCAGCTGGAACCCCAGGAATGGTGGCAATGGTCTTCTCGGCCCTTTGCGCCCAGTCCGCTGACTGCGCTGGCGGGATATACACCGCCGAGGCATTCGACGCAGTGACCATCGCTGCGTTCGCTGCCTTCACCGCTCTGGCGACCCCAGGATTGGCCGCCCAAGACGCTGTCATGGGAACAGGACAGGGATGGAACGGTGCCAGCGGCACACTCAGCTTCCTGGCAAACGGCGACGTACCCGCTGCAGGGTTCTGCATCGGAGAGTTCTCCACTGCCACTGATGGCACGGTCTCCTACGACTGCGCCAGAAGCTGGGACCCAGTCAACGGCATAACCACCGCCACGACTGAGTAATCGGGAATACGAAAAGCAGTGCGGCGGGGTTTTCCCGCCGCACTGCCCCAACAGTTATGCCACCTCGTGCACCGGTTCCGTTGGGAGCATGAGTCAGGAAGAGAAGGAGGTCCGGGACCGGATTAATCCGGTGACAGGGGTCAAGACGGGCGAGGACAATCAGGCTCGCGATGAACCACTTCGATCTAGATCCTTGGACAGATTCTCCGAACTTCCAAGGTGGGCCAGGAGACTAATCTTCGCCACAGCCCTCTTCATTGATGCGAACTTGCTAGGATTACTGAACGGGTTCGGATCCCTGAATATTCTAGACAAGATTGTGGGCGGGGGTCTTCCCAATGACTTGGTCTGGATCCTACAAGTAGTACAGTCAATCACAGCAGGATTCGTAGTCGTGAAGGTTCTATTCGATGACGCTCCTAGTGGAATTCCCAGAACAACCGCACTGATATTGTCTCCTCTGTTCATGGTGGCACTTGTATTCCTCACGCTCGATTTTCTGATGCAGGGCCTCGCTGTAAGTGCCTCCTTCACTCTAGATTTCGTATCCATAGGCACAGGAACTCTGACATGGTCATCCACATATCTGGCTATAGCAATAGGACTCACACTCACCTACAAAGTGCAGAAGTACGGAAACTTCGCACAATCAGAACTTTTCATGCTGGGGATGTACCTTGCGGTGATCATGACTTGGACTGACTTTTTGTTCCCTATGTCCAGCCTTTCTACATCTCAGGAAGGAGTTCTAACTTGGTCCGTCTTCATTTTCATCCTGATTGCAGCTTTCGTACTAACCGGGTTTGCTGGCATCATCATAGACAGACTGGTTTACCGGGATTTCCGAAAGAAGGGGGCAAGCCCTCAGGTCATGATGATCGCATCTCTGGGTGTAGCACTTATCCTCAGAGCCATCACCTACCTCCGGTTCGGAGCAGGGAGGCAGATTTTCGAGCCCGAGGGAGATTGGAGGAGACCTGACCTATCATGGGAGATTCCGACCACGAAGATGCGATTCAACCTAGGAGATAGATCAGTGGCTGAGGGCAGAACGTACACCACATGGGAGTGCGAGCAGACAGGATTAGATGCATCAACAGGAGAACCCATCCTCTCCAGAATTGTTACTGACACGTCCAAGCCCGCTTGGGAGGTATACGACGTCACGTTCAACTGCGCCCAGGCAACTACCAACTACGTCTACTACAAGGGAGTGGTGCCATTCGTCGTTTTCAGTGCCGTGCTTGTGTTGATCCTTCTTCTGAACAAGACCAGGCTGGGCAGGAGGATGAGGGCAGTGGCCGATAACGAGGAGCTGGCAGCAAGCAGTGGAATCAACGTGGAGAGAGTCCACATGGTCAGCGCCTTCCTTTCAGCAGGTCTGTCGGGAATAGGGGGGGCCGTATTCGCACTGACCCTGAGATTCAGCCCGGAAACGGCATTCACCCTCCTCCTTCCATCATTCGCGATCATAGTGTTGGGCACCATAGGATCCGTTCCAGGAGCATTGGTTGGCTCGATAGTCGTTGGATTTGTCAGGGCACTCTCCGGTCCTGTAACAATCGGCATAGGATACCCTCTTGGTAGGTCTGGATTAACAAATCTCGACTCTATGATGCCATATATTTTCCTAATTGCGATTCTAATGATTATGCCCAAGGGGATAGGCGATGCTTACGAGAAGTGGAAGATAGAGAGGCTGAGGAAGAGGCAGGAAGAAGACTCCGTTCGAGACATAAAGATAGCAGCCGCATTGGCCATACTCCCTACTGGCATTCTCGGACTTCACCATTGGTGGAGGAATCGGCCAAACAGAATGCAGAACTTCTCCATCGCTACCTTTTCTGCTTATGTATTCCATAGATTCAGCGATTTCGTGGGGAAGAACTCGTTAGCCGATGGCTCGTGCTCTGAAGACTGTCTTGCCAACGCCTCAGCCGAAACAAACCTCGCCTTAGTCACAGGTAGGAACGACGACACTCTGCTTGTGGAGGACTCCCCCCACTTCGATACCGAAGTTTCCGAAATCGACTCCTCATGGTTCGATTTGGTCAGATTCGAGATCGACTTCGTCAATTTCATCGTCGACTTTGGGGACGTTATTTGGCCCACAGCAATCGTAGCCCTCTGGCTCTACTCTGCATACGAGGGTTTCAGGATGCTATCGGGCAATGATGAGCCCATCGAGTGGCCCTCTTTCAAGAGGTTACAGGGCAACTCTTCGCTATCAATGGCGACTCTGCAAGTGAGAAGAAAAATGTCAGAGTTGAATATTAAGCACAAGATTGCCTTGGAAGCTGCGGCATCACGGGTCCGACCCCTCCTTGCTAGCATCTATAGCAGAACTTCAGAAATTAGCGGAAGGGCCTACTCATCTGTCACCGATGCCTCAGACAATGTATTCGGGTCGAAGTTCTCGATTGAGAGGAGGAAAGCCGAGCTATACGGTAGAGAGAGCCCATTCGGATCATGGGCACTCTTCCTACTTCTGATGTTAATACTGGTCATGTTCCTGGCTTGGTTACCAATCGCCGAGTCTGATGACTTCCGATTCAAGAAGACCCTACAGGTTTCAAACGTCCTTCTGACACTATCCGTATTCCTCTTGATGTCCTTGTCATTAAATCTGCATACCGGCTACACGGGAATGGTCAACTTCGGAGTCATCTTCTTCGTCTCAGTAGGCGCTATCTCTGTAGGAGTTCTGACTGCCCCGGAGAGGCTCCATGGGTATGAATGGGGCATTCTCCCAGCTACAATTTTCGGAGTAGCACTAGCTGGCGCTCTTGGGTGGGCGCTGGCATATCCCACAGCTCGACTCAGGACGGATTACTTCGCAATAGTGACCATCTCACTGGGTGAGATCGTCAAAGTCCTCCTGCAGGGAGAGCCCCTGCTACGGGTAGGATCGGTAGGTTCCGCAATAGGGATCGCCTCTTACCCCCTACCATTGGAGAACTGGTGGTTCTGCGGCTCCAGGACTCCTGGTCCAGATACCCCATGGGCCGGACCAAATGACTGTCTTTCGGATGTAGAACTAGTGGACACCCCAGCAGTCTTCGTCGGGGAACTTCTCGGTCTGGGCCAACCAGCCCCCTACTTCTTCGTTCTGATGCTTCTGTCAGTTGTCGCCGTAGTCGTAGTCTGGAGACTACTCTCTGTGCTCATTTCCTCCCCCTGGGGACGCGTTCTGAAGGCAATCAGGGAGGATGAAGAGGTAGCTCAGCACCATGGTCATGATGTCCTGAAACACAAAGCGGCGAGCCTGGCCTTGGGGGGCTGCTATTGCAGGCCTAGCTGGTGCATTCTGGGCTTGGAAGCTGACTGCTTTCGAACCTGGTTTCATGGCGCCTGCACGCTCCACTTTCCTAGTTTGGGCCGCCTTCGTAATAGGGGGGGGAGATCGAATAACAGAGGCATGGTTGTAGGTGCGTTCATCATCGTTCTGATGGAGTTCGTCTTCAACGTGCTGGCAGTGGGCCAGGGTTCACCTGACCTCCCGCTTCATACCACAGCAGACAGGATCGACAGTCTGTTCGCTTGGCTCGTGACGAGCCAGTGGGAGGTCTTCCGGATATTCGCTACAATCGCACTTGTCGGTATGGCGACCAGATCGGAAAGGCTCATCGACATCGGGGCCTCGGGTGCCGCTATCTTCGCATTCGCCGCTGTCGCACTTGGCCAGAGGTCAATCGACGAGTCTTACTACGGGGGTGTCGTCAGCGCTGACATGCTATACGTCAAGATACTCCTAATCGGGTGTCTCATGCTGTTCTCACTGAAGTATAATCCAAAGGGTCTGCTACCAGAGGTCCCTGTGAGACCATCCAGACCAGAGGAGGTGACCGCCGGTGAGTAATGTCCTCGAGGTCTCTGGACTCAGGAAGGAGTTCGGTGGACTAGTCGCCGTAAGGGACGTCTCTTTCACAGTCGGAGAGGGGGAGTTCGTAGGACTTATCGGACCAAACGGTTGTGGAAAGTCCACGACCTTCAACTGCATCAGCGGTCTCCTGGAGAAGACCTCAGGCAGCATCGAGATATTCGGAGAGGACGCCTCCGAGCTAAGACCGGATCAAATCCAGAACCTAGGAATGACGCGGACCTTCCAGCACACCAATCTCTGGAGAGAGATGACAGTGATAGAGAACCTGCTAGTACCACCCAGGAGGCAGTTCGGCTCTTCGTTCAGAGAATTGGCAAAATCGCTACTTTTCCCGGCAAACCAAGCCGAAACAGCTCGGCTATCTAGAGCATACGAGGTCCTAGACCAACTAGAGGTCCCGCACATGGCCCACAACCTGACCAGCGAGCTATCCGGGGGTCAGAGCAAGCTGGTGGACATAGGCAGGTCGATGATGGGCGATCCGAGGCTCCTGCTTCTAGATGAGCCAGTTGCAGGAGTCGCTGGCCCTCTTGCGATGAAGATATTCAACAACCTGAGGACGATTGTCGACGAGACTGGTATCACCATACTGATTATCGAGCACAATATGGACTTCATCCTCAGACAGGGTGTTGATAGGATCATAGTGATGAACGAGGGAGGGGTCCTGATGCAAGGAACCCCCGACGAAGTTCGCAACAACAGGGCAGTAATCGAGGCTTACCTTGGTGCTGCTGGGGAATCGGAGGGCGAAGAAGAGTGACGCGTGTCTTGGAGGTTAGCGGTCTTGAAGGGGGCTATGGCTCAGTACAGATACTCTACGGGATAGACATGTACGTAGACGAAGGTGAATTCGTGACAGTGATCGGACCGAATGGATGTGGTAAGTCGACCTTCATCAAGACCATCTTTGGAATAGCTTCATACTATCGAGGAGGCATTCAATACAGGGGCGAGGAGGTCTCTGGATGGAGGACGGACCAGCTAGTTAACCACGGTATCGCCTATGTTCCTCAGGTGGACAACGTCTTCCCATCTCTATCGGTTTTAGAGAACCTCCAGATGGGCGGGAACTCACTATCGCAGAGAGTTCTAGTAGAGAGGATAGAGCGGTCCCTGGAGATGTTTCCTGACCTTAGGAACAGGGAGTACGATCTAGCCGCCTCACTCTCAGGCGGGGAGAGACAGATGCTAGCCATATCCAGAGCACTAATTTCGGACCCCAAGTTCCTGCTGCTGGACGAGCCCACAGCCGCACTGTCCCCACTCTACCAGCAGCAGATAATCGAGAGCATCGACTCGCTAAGAGACAGAGGAATAACGATTCTGATAGTCGAGCAGAACGCCAGACTTTCCCTTTCCAGATCAGACAGAGGATACATCATCTCCAACGGCAAGGTAGTTCACACGGGAGATGCCCAGCACATCCTGACCGATCCGGAGATAGGGGAGTACTTCCTGGGATCCACCGAGGATAACTAGTTACTCACTAATCCATCAGAGCCTTTGCCTGCTGTGCCCACATCATCTTCGAAACCCTCCCCGGCATCATCCCTAACGCACCATTCACAGCCTCAGCGGTTTCCGCATCCATTCTGGAGAGTTGTTCATAGGTCCTAATGCCTAGGACTTTCAACTTCTTCTGAGTCTCAGCATCTACTCCCTTGATCTTAGTCAGATCATCCGACTTCCTGTCTCCAGCCTTACCTATCTGAGCCCATTTTATCTGAGCAGCACTCAGGTCTGCAAAGACCTCATCACTCTCATCTTCGATGGTGCTAGATGATGCCTTGTCGACCCCCTTCAACTCGAGCATCGTTATCGCCTGCTTGGTCCAATCCATCTCAATGACCTTCCCTGGTAGCATCTCAAGCGCGTCATTAACTTTCTTAGCATTGGTTGAATCCATTCTGGACAATTGCTCGTACGAGAACACGCCCAACGAGTTGAGCTTCCTCTGGGTGAACTCGTCTATCCCGTTAATCAATGTCAGATCGTCAGATAAACTTCCTCCGAACTCACCAATCTTCTCCCAGTCTATTGAGGCCCTTCTCTTTCCGACTCTCTCAAGGATCAGCAACTCCCTCTTCCCATCCTCTACCTCCGAAGTGATTCCTTGTACGTCCTTACCAGCGATCTCTGCCTTCAGGATTGCATCTGCCAACTTCCTCTTTGCAGCGGCAGCATCGGCCTTCGCCTCCTTCGCCTCCTCCTCTTCCATCTCTGCGATTAATCGGGCCTCCTCAGCCTCAGCCTCCTCGACCTCGGCCTTCTTGGTCGCCTCCTCGACCTCTGCTCTGGCTCTCTCAACCTCTTGCTCAGCCTTCTGAACCGCCTCGCTAGCCTCCATCGACTGGAGCTCTCTTTCAATCTCCTCCTCTTCCTTCTCCAGAGCCAACTCTTCTAGCCTAGCTTCTTTCTTCGAGGCTTCCAGCTTCTCTTTCTTCTTCGCCATCTGTGCTTCCAGCTTCTTCATCTCAGCCTCGAGATGTTCGATTTCTTCCTCTGAATCGTCGTCGACCTCGAGATTAGGATCATCCCCAGCATCGCTCACCTCCTGCGATACTTCCTCCTGTACCTCAACTTTCTCCCCCTCATTCGACTTACTGACAAATCCGTCCATGAGTTCGGATACAATTTCCTGGATAACACTCAATGAATCCTTCATCCTATGTCCGTCATCTGTCTCGTACAGAGTAACGTTCTTGCAGGATTCGTCGACCTTGCGCGAATAGCTAATGGGCACGACCTCATCGAACCTTCCGTGCATTATGGCTGTGGGGTGTGCGGGGATTGGCCACGACATCCTTTCTGCAGATTCCATAAATTCCCATGGAAGAACGATATCCAATTCAAAACCAGTGTATCGCCTCTCTCCTGTGGTTTTCCAAGCACTCCTGCCTGTTTCTTCCATCCCTTCCCAGTTCTCTGCAAGTCCGAATGCAGGGGCTATCAACAGTAGTCTGATGTCCTCGTTAGGCCTCATTGACGACGCGTTCGCCGCAGCTAGCCCTCCCATGGAAGAACCGACAACCAGGTCATACTCTCCTTCGTCCAAGTGCTTGATCAGAACGTCTGTCTGACTCGCAATGCTCCATCCTAGCTCAGACATCTTCGGTGCCGTAACCTTCCATCCAAAAGCCTCCCTCATGTAGGTGGGCTTGGATCCAGTTGGACTACCTTCGAAGCCATGTGCGAAAAGCACCCGCAGGACTAACCCTCCAAATCATAGAATGAGAGCCCGAAGAAGTCACTCTCTGTCGCTTTTCTTACCATGGTTGCACCTTCCTCGTCCAATACCCTCATGTGAATCTCTGCCGTAACCTCGACGGTTGCCTCGAAGAGATGACCGCCCCTGACGACGTGATCGTCATCTGAGGCTACAATATGGATGTGTGTGAAAGGCCCATCTGGACCGGGAGCCAGGTTGCCCTGCATCGAAAGTAACTCCATCGGCTCCTCAATCTCCATCTTCTGATAAATTCCGTCTGAGTCGAGGAATCCTATTTCTGTCCCCCTGACCCTTCCTATTCCGCTGGTAATTGCTGCAGTGCTAATTCCATGATCGCTCAGACTCCTAATGGCATCATGTAATCCCTCTCCCTTGTCCAGCCTCACGAATAGGTCACGACCAAATCGTCGATACTCCATGCTTGTCGATTAGGGTTCTAGACTTCAATATCACCATATCTAAATCAGTCCGGCGGACTCGTTTCTAACTTGCAGTAGAAGTAAAAAAACCCCAGAAAAGCATCCTGAAGAGGGTTCATTTCTCCACCGGAAGTAAGGGGGTTGGAAATAGCAACCATACTGTTCATAGGCCGTGTGTTCCGAGTAACAAAGCCCGGTGACGAATATGACAATGGCAGCACATGACGCTTCAGCCAGATGGAGGACCTTCCTTGAGGAGGCTAAGGAGTCAGAGGTGATGACACTGTTGTCTCGTCAGACCAACTTCCCCTACCTCTCCGTTCCATTCCATGAGATCCAGACTTTCGATCCGGAATTTGCAGAGGACGTACTGGAGCATCCAAAGCAGATTCTCTCCGCTGGCTCCAAGACTCTGATGGAAATTTGTAGAGAGAGGGGAGAGGAGATAGATGCCTTGCTACGGGTTGGAGAGCTACCCGGAGACACAAGGATGCCCCTTCGAGAGATAGGTAGCTCGGACATAGACAAACTGCGTAGCGTCGATGTCATTGTGACAAAGATTTCCGAGATTAAACCCAGAATACACAGGGCGGTTTTCAAGTGCGAGTCGTGCGGCCATGACATAGAAATCGACCAAGAAAACGAGAGAGAATTGAAGGAACCACTCAACTGTCCGCAGGCTCTGGGCGGATGTGGGAGCTCCAAAGCCGAAACGCGGTTCGATTTGGTACTATTAAGTTCCAGAATGGTAAACAACCAGTGGATAGAGATTCAGGAGCAACCCGAGTATGTTCCGAGTGGAGCTCAGCCTAGGAGGGGGATGGTACTTATCGAGGGGGACCAAGTCAACAAGCATCTTCCGGGAGAGAGGATTACTGCAAACGTAATCCCAGTTGTGAGAAGTGAAGTAAGAAATAGAAAGAAGACACCTATGTTCGATGTAATCTATCATTTGATCAGCTCCGAGCATGAGAGTACTCCGTTCACTGAGATTTCTATTGAAGAGGAGGATAGCGAGAGGATTCTCGAGATTTCGAAGAGGGAGGACTTGATGTCCCTGATTCAGCGTTCTATTGCACCATCTATTTTCGCTACCGGCATACTGGGCCACGTGAAACGCTCATTGGCGTTGCAACTCTTCGGAGGAGTTTCAAGGAAGCTGAATGATAAGACTAGGTCTAGAGGGGATATCCACATCCTCTTGATGGGGGATCCAGGAGTCGCCAAGTCCCAATTGCTTTCCTTCATCTCCGCACTATCTCCTCGGGGAAGATTTGCTACTGGGGGGGGAGTATCTGGAGCAGGTCTCACTGCGGCTGCGGTCAGGGATGCATTCGGGGATGGCAGGTTCGCACTAGAGGCAGGGGTGCTCCCACTATCGGACAGGGGATTGGCTGCCATCGATGAGTTCGACAAGATTTCACCAGATGACAAACGAATGATGCATCCTGCAATGGAGCAGCAACAGGTCCATGTGGCCAAGGGCGGAATTACAGCTACACTTCACTCAAGATGCTCAATCCTGGCCGCTGCAAATCCGAAGGAAGGACGGTTTACCAAGAGAGGGATTAATACGAGTGTAATTAGGTCATTCAAAGAGACCGGGCTACCGCCTCCACTAGCATCTAGGTTCGATATAATCTGGATGATCAGGGACGAAGTGAGGATTCATGACGATGAGAGAATTGCTAGGCACATACTCGACAACAGGACTTCAGGCAAGAGTGAGGCACAGTTGGAGAACACGATCGAATTAGGTCCATCCGAACTAGACGAAGAGTCATTCATCATCACCTCCGAAAACGGAAATGAGCACCTATCTCAGGACTTCCTAAGGAAGTACATCGCATTCGCTAAGAGAACAGTACACCCACAGTTAGATGAGGATGCCAAGAATGCCATCCTCAAGTACTACACAGAAGAGCGCCAGTCATTCGGAAGAGAAGACCAGAGCCCCTCACAGTTCGAGTCTGATAATGATAACGACACAGTCATCCCAATTACAGCAAGGGCATTGGAAGCCCTGATTAGACTAACAGAAGCCCATGCTAGGATGCACCTCCAGGAGATAGCAACTGTAGATAATGCAAAAGTGGCTCTAGCCGTCTTCAAACACTGGAGAGAAGAATCGGGAATAGAGGACGAATCAGAGCTGCACTCAGGGGTCTCTGTGAAAGAGCGTTCTAACAACTCCACAATCATGAACATAGTTAGGAAATTATGTCAGGAGAAGGGACAGGCAGAACTGACGGAGATTTACAATATTGCAATCAATAGAAAAATTAGCGAAGCCGAAGTCGATAAAGTCGTGCAGAAGATGAATCAAACTGGTGAGTTGTACGAATCATCGTCTAACCCTCTCGCATGGAGATTTGCCCGTTGACCCTATGAGCACAACCCCCTCCCAAGGAATTGTAATGGAGCCATTAGGAGACGTGAACAAACCCGCAGACCTTGATCCCGTAGCTCTTGGATTCATGTGCGGGCTGGAGATTCATCAGCAGTTGGCAACCGACAAATTGCACTCTAGAATGCCAAGCGAACTCTTCGACTATAAGTCCGAGGACATCCCTCATCACTGGCCGCGTTCCACAAGAAGACTCCGAGCTTCACAGGGAGAAGGAGGGAGTACAGATGTCGCCGCTAGATTCGAGCAAAGGAGGAATCGGACATTCGAGTATGTCCAATCTCCCAATGCCAGCCTCATCGAGTTGGACGAGTCGCCACCAAGAAACCATGACTCTGAGGCAGTAGATGTTGTTCTCACTATGGCCGCTCTGATGGGAGCAAAACCAATCCCAAACCTGCAAGCAATGAGGAAGACGGTAGTGGATGGCTCCAACACCAGTGGTTTCCAGAGAACAACGATTGTGGCTACTGATGGCCAAATAGAGGCCGACTCTAGCCAGGTTGGAATCGATCTGATTTCGTTGGAGGAAGACTCTGCTCGGAAACTCGAGACTAAGAGGAGCGATGTCGGAGAAACCGTAGTGTACAATCTAGACAGACTGGGAGTCCCTCTAGTGGAAGTCGCCACTGCTCCAGATGTTCGCTCTCCGGAACATGCAAAGGAGACCGCATTGGCACTGGGGCGCCTGCTTCGTGATACTCGCATGGTCAGGAGGGGACTAGGATCAATCAGACAAGACCTCAATGTCAGCATCTCTTGTGGAGATAGGGTTGAGATCAAAGGATGCCAGGACCTAGACTGGATTCCGAGAATTATTCGATTGGAGATGGCTCGTCAACTCCACTTCTACCGTCTGGCGAATGAACTGAGAAGCGAGTTCTCCCTCCCTCCTCTCCCTCCGGATAGGGAATCTGACTCGATGCCAGTGGAGAATAGGGTAGAACTTGCTACGAAGAAGAGAATACCCTATTCCACTCACGATGTGACAGAATGCTTCTCAGAATGCGATTCAGATATGGTGTCCTCGTCCTTGCAGAATGGCTCTAGTATTCTCGGAATATCCCTTCTAGGATTCTCAGGAAAGATCGGAAGGAAGACGACGGTCGAAAAAGGCTCACAGTTGCCAAGATTGGGAAGGGAGCTAGCCAGTGCCGCCAAGCTTGCTGGTGTATCGGGAATCTTCCATTCTGACGAACTCCCCGCATACGGGATTTCTCAAACTGAAGTCGACTCAGTCAGGAGTAAACTGTCTCTGTCGGAAGCCGACGCATTCGTTCTGTGCATGGCTCCAAAATGGCAGTCCGAACTGGCACTAGAGGCAGTCATTGACAGGGCACGACTAGCCTTCCACAGGATACCCAGAGAGGTGAGGAACGTTGTGGTACGGAAGGGGAAGCCGGAAGATGGAACGACAACGGCCCTAAGGCCTCTCCCAGGAGGTGCTAGGATGTATCCCGAGACAGACATACCAGTTCTGGAAATCTCACCAGAGAGATGGGATTCTATTTGTCAAAACCTTCCACTATCCGCTCAGGACAGGAAGAATAGACTATCAGGTCTGGGGCTATCTAAAAATCAGGAAGAGGCCTTGCTGAACGGGGAGATTGATGACCTACTATTCGAGGGAATCGAGGGCCCTCTTAAACTTCCAGCTAAGGCGTGGGCAAGCGCCCTCCTAGAGAGTGGGATCTCCAAACCAAACTCTCTAGCGGCGTCTGTTCACCTTAGAGAGGAGGGTCTCCTGACAAGAGAGGGAGCGGAGACCCTTCTAATGGAAGCAGTCGAGGGTCCAATTGAGAGAATAGTGGATTTCATGTCGTCCGAAGCCGAATCACGAGGCTTCGTTCCAGCCGATGAGTCATCTGTTGAGGATGCGGTGGATGAGGTCCTTAGCAATCGCTTCGACTTTGTAAAAGAAAGAGGAATGGGAGCAGTTGGACCGCTGATGGGGATGGTGATGCAGAATCTGGGCGGTTCTGCAGATGGGAAACTGGTAAGCAAGATTCTCAGGGATAGGATTTCCGAGATTATTGAATAATAATAATACATCCTTGAATTATAATTCGACAACTATCTTGATAGACTAAATCTGTCTAGCATCGACTCCATGTCTGAATGGTTGAAACCCGCATCTGTTGTAGCCCTAGTATCACTTTTACTTCTAGCTCCTTCCATACAAGACAGACTAGCCGAAGAGTCGATGAGATTTATCGAAGACAACGAGTCTTCCCACCACGGACTTCCATCAGAATGGGATGAGCAGCAAGTCCTCTGTATCTATTTCCCATCGGACTCCCCTCATTCTGAATTCAACCTTGGAGTGACCATGATTGGTCCAGATGGTGAAGAAATCGGAACAAATGAGGATTTGAACAGGACCGGTGCGTGTGTTGGAGGATTTGAGGGGTACTCAAACGGATTAGACTTCATGATGAACTCAACTAGAATGGCCAATGGCCACCTATCAGTAGGATACGAAGTCGGGCAATGGGGGGCGTTTGTTCACACAATTGGCGGACTGAATTCGGATACTTTGACTGGGGACTTCAATGGGGCATATTGGCACCTAGATCACAATGGGGCTTCCTCTATGGTGGGTATAGGGGACCTCGTAATGTCCGAGGGAGATGTCATTGAATGGAGTATCGGGACATGGTAACTCTTGAGGAACTATGAAGAGGTGAGGTTGAGACAGAGGCTTGGGGCGGAACTTTGTACGACTTTCACAACATCTATCTTTCTCCGATTCAAACTCTCGCTCTGAATGTAGCAGTCCTCTCTATAATCGTGATCTCCCTAATCAAGAGCGAACGATCTCTTAGGGACCAGAGCCAATGGGGGGTACTCATTCTCCTTGCTATATTCGGAGTATCTGGCAGGATACTCATGGAACCCATTCCGAATGTTCAACCGGTCACGGTACTCGTAATTTTGACTGGGGCGTACTTCGGAGCACCACGAGCACTCGCTCTAGCAGCAATCGTCGCTCTCGCCTCAAATGTTATTTTCATGGGACACGGTCCTTGGACTATCTTCCAAGCCATCGGGTGGGGAGCAATAGGAATATGCGGCGCTCTTCTCTCCGACAAGCTAGTTGTCAATGAAAAACTCAGGCTCAATCGTCTTGCATTGATGGCAGCAGTATCAGGAATCGCTTTCAACTGGTTCGTATCACTGAGTATTCTTCTCGATACAGGATTCTCGATGCTCGTCCCGTATCTCCTGAATGGTCTGGTTTTCGACCTCTATCACGCATTCGGGAACATACTCTTCGTCGCATGGATGGCCACTCCTCTCGGAGAGATCATGTCTCGGCATCGGTCTTCTCAGTCATTAGAAGCGGTGAGAGATGGTGTCGCCAACTGACGAACTAACAATGGTCCTTGTTACCAGGCAGGACTTGCAGCTATCGAAGGGAAAACTAGCCGCACAATGCGCGCACGCATCGGCAGAATGCGTCCTTTCTGCTAAGAGGAACTACCCCAGGACTCTGGATCAGTATCTCAGAAGGGGGGCCAGAAAGATCGTGTGCAAGGTACCAGATCTGGTTTCGCTGAAGCAAGTCTACTCGAGGGCGAAGAAGGCAGGATTGGTATGCCAACTAGTCACTGATGCAGGACACACCGAAATCCCTCCTGGAACTGAGACAGTGGTTGGAATAGGTCCAGGGCCTAGGGACGAGATAGACAAGATTACCGGACAACTATCCCTAGTTGGTTGACTCGAGGTTTGATAGCCCCATCTAGGGCTTGGCAAGAAGAGTCTTGAATTGAGTCCCTCTGCCAGGTGTGTGGTTACCCAGGCCCCCCTATCAGAAGAGGAGCGATCCACTCTTCTGTCCCAGTGTGTATCCCTTAGGAGTCTAACAGAATGGCTGGACGAAATCGACAGGAGACCGGGTCTCGATGAGCTAGATGCTCGACTCTCTTCATTGGAAGTAAACGTCGATGCTCTGGAGGATTGCATTGGGTATTCAGAGGATGGGTATCAGAGGAATGTGATTAAGAAGAATGAGCACTACGAACTTGTGGCCATATGCTGGACACCAGGTCAGGATACTCCCATCCACGATCACACTGGTAGCGACTGCGCATTCTTGATCGTCTCCGGAGTGTCTACTGAGACAGTGTACGAGACCAATGCAGAAGGTTTGGCGTACCCAGTATCAGACAGGAGGTACGCCCCAGGAGAGGTTTGTGCCGCAGAGGAGCCAGATATCCACAGAGTTTCAAACGAAGAAATAACTAACCTGATTAATTTGCATGTCTATACCCCTCCTCTTAGCGAATTCAAGATATATGCTCCAGCCGAGTGACTAGCGGCCTCTCTCTGCCATCAGCTGGACTGATTGCTGCACCCACATCATCTTGGTAACTCTTCCAGGTGTGAACTCCATGGCGTCATTAACAACCTCGGCCGTGACTGGATCCATCTTGGAAATCTGGTCGTAGGTGTGGATTCCAAGAACGTTGAGCTTCTTTTGTGCGAACTCATCCAGACCCTGTATTCGAGTCAAATCGTCTGGCCTCTGTCCCTCTGCTTCACCGATCTGGGCCCAGTTGACCTGAACAGCCTTGAGGCTGACTCTCTCTAGGATTAACTCCTCTCTTTCCATAAGGTTAGCCTTGAGCTTCAACTCTGCATGGGCTGCTTCCCTCTCGGCCTTCATCGCAGCTGTCTCGACTCCGACAAGAGCCTCTTCCTTTCCTTTCATCTCGCTCTGGATTTTCTCTATCTCCTGCTCGACCTGCTCGGCTTTCTTCGCTGTCTCCGACTTGAATTTGTGACTGTCCTCTATCTCCTGCTGGACCTTGACCTTCTGTGCTTCGGCCTTCTTCGCCTCTTCCTCCACTCTCTGTATTTCCTTCTGCTTGGCCTTGACTTCCTTCTCCAATGTCTTGGCAGCTGCCATCTCGGTCTTCATCTGATCCTTGACGTCCTTGAGAGCACCTTTCGCTTCCTCGGCCTCTGCCTTTGAAGCCTCCAGGGCCTCCTCCTTCTTGGCCATGGTACTCTCCATCTTCGACTCTGCTAGCTCACGCTTTGCACGAAACTCCTCGAGCTGCTGTTCTGCCTTCGACTTCGCCTTACCAGAAGCCTTGATTTGCTTCTGTGCTACTTTTCTCTCCAACTCGGCCTTCTTCAGCTCCGCCTCAGCCTTTGCTGCGGCCTTTCCTTCCTTAGCAACCTCTGTTCCGAGCTTCTTAGCCTCGGCCATTGCGTCTTTGGCTTCCTTCCCGAACTCTTTTGCTGCAGTGGTCTCAGTCTTTGCCTTCTCCTTTAGTTCGGTCTCTTTGGCCTTAAGCTCCTCTGGGGAAAGCTTGGAGGAACTCTTCAGATCATCTAGGGCCTTCCTTGCAGCCTCGGCCTGTTTCTCTGCAGCCTTCCTTCCAGCCTCGGCCTTCTTCGCCTCGACCTCTGCCTTGGCAACTGCCTTTGCCTCCTTCGCAGCCTTCTTCGCATCTCCCATTTGCGCCTTCTTAGCAGCCTCCAACTCCTTCTTAGCAGCTGCAGCGTCGGCCTTAGCCTCAGCCTCCTTGGCTTTCGCCTCTGCTGGATTCGATGTCTTCTTGGCCTTCTTCTTAGTCTCTGGTTCGGGCTCCGGCTCTGGTTCGGGCTCCGGCTCTGGTTCGGGCTCCGGCTCTGGTTCGGGCTCCGGATTCGATGACTTTTTGGTCACCTTTCCGTACTTCTTCTGGAGGCCCTTGACCATAGTTCCATAGTTACCTTCGAACTTCTTCAGTAGCTTCGGGATATTCGCAATTTGCTTGGAACGTTCAGGCTCTTCCAAGAATTGAGTATACGTCGCCTTAGCCAGCTTGGCTGCCTGTTGCGCGCTCGGTCCTGTCGCCACAGCGCTTGGAGGAAATCCATCACTTAAGGATTTGACCAAATTCAGAGTTCAATCTCTTTCCTGTAATCATCGAAAACTCCTCGAAATAAATCGATATCTGAACTAAAGGTTTCAGGAAGCAGCGGACCGAAGGAAAATCGGAAGAACCGGGAATAAGGCGACTCATAACTCGGGTCTTTCGAATGTGGACGTGCCATGTCGCAGTCAGTAGCGCATAGTATTGCAGCGCCGTGCTTGAACAGTCGTTTGTTTAATTCGGAACTTGTCATACCTTCAGGCAGCTCTAGCCAGTGGTAGAAACCACCATCGCCAGTGTACACTCCAAGCCCCATTTCCTCGAATGCCTTACCATACCTTTCTCTTTGCCAGTTGTAATGCTCCTCCACTGCCTTCCTAGCCTTCTCGACTCTACTGGGCTCTAGGAGTTTGACCGCATAGTGCTGGGAAGGATGACTGACTCCGCCCATGCCAAAGCTGGAGAAGTTGGACAGTGTCTCGATGTTCTTCTTACTAGACACGATCCATCCAATTCTGATTCCTGGAGACTGCAATCCCTTTGTACAGGCCCCTGCGATGAATACGTTACTGTTGTCCAGATCCTCTACGAACTGAATTCCACTCACCGAAGGCGAGTGAAACATCTCGTATGCCTCATCAAGAAGGATGCCGTTTTTCGGACCCTCCGCCAATCTGATTAGATCCCGCAACTCATCCCCCCATCTTGTCTGACCGGAAGGGTTCTGGGGGTTCGAGATGATCGGCATCAGACTTGTCTTTGCATTCAGGCCAGATCTATCGAAGTACTCCTCGTTGCTTGGGTGGAAGCCGTTCCCCTTGTTGAACGGGACAATTTGGAAGTCCGTATCTGTCTGCTCCAAGATATCCAGATAAGCCGGCCACTCAATGTTGCCTATCCTTACCTGAACGTGATCTTTGAGGAATGCTAGAACAGTGAATATCCCTGGTCTACCTCCAGCGAAAACCATCACATTCTCGGGCTCTACTTTCGACCCGTATTGGTCGTTGTAGTACTCTGAAATCGCTTCTCGCAAGTCCGGATGGCCCCATGCCTTCGGATAGAAGCGATCCTCCCAAGTGACATCTACACTGTCCGGAAGAGGGGGGCCTCCGAATTTCTCCAGAGGGGTGGTGAGTGGGAATCCCTGAGACCATGGATGAGTGCCTTCGGTTCCCATGAAACTACCGAACGAATCTCTGAAGGAGTATAGGGTCTCATAGATTCCCATAGGTGGGCAGTTGTCAGACAGGAACGACTCAACAGACACCCCACTATCCGGCATGACCATCCGTGGAGTATGTCACAAATTAGTTTGACCATCAAGTGGGGACAGTTACAATTTACGAAAAAACCGTTAATACACCCATTCTACTTCGATAGCCATGAGCGACCGCATCGAACATAACAGGACTCTAGCACTAACTATTACCATTCTATTTCTGGGTATGTCATTGTCCGTGGGACTACACCAACATAGTGGGGAAATTCTTGACGAAGAACCAATCTCAATGGAAACCCATTCTGGACTCAATATGCCTGGTTCTACGGTAGGATCTATTTACTCCCTAACTGCACTGGGAGCATCCTACGACTACACCTGCGTTGTTTTGGACAACAATGAGATGAAGTGCTGGGGTAGCAACTATGGCTCGTTCCTGGGTATTTCGGAAAACAGGTTCGCTGTCCCAAACGAATACACTCCAGTATCAGTAAACGAAGTAGACGATACAACCTGCTGTCTCTCGGATGTGATTGAGACTAGCCCAGACGGGCGCCACTCAGTAGCACTTACATCAAGCGGCGATATCTATGCATGGGGAGAGGACTACTCCGGACAGATAGGACATGGCCACATTAGTTGCTTCGATATCTGCGACCAGCCTCATGGTCCATCTGTGATGCCTGGAAGCAGGACCTTCGTCACCGTAGCCACAGGGGTGGTCCACACCTGCGCGATTACCGAACCCGACATGGCGCTTTGGTGCTGGGGCGAGAATTCCGATGGACAACTCGGGACCGGCGATACAGACGACAGGAACGCTCCGACCGAAATCGACCTTCCACAGGGTAGACATCCGATCTCCGTCGTTGCAGGCTGGGCCTCTACTTGCGTCATCCTGGACAATGGCTCAGGCATGTGTTGGGGGAACAACGATTACGGGCACATCGGCGATGGGACTTACAATGACAGAAATGAGCCGACCCCAATTTCCGTCCTCCCTGCAAACAGTTCATTGGTTGCAATGGATCTAGGCGCAGGACACGCCTGCGGAATCCTAGACGACGGATCAGTTCACTGCTGGGGTAACAACACATTCTCCGATGGAGAATCCGAGGGTAGGCTGGGTGATGGTTCTAACACCAGCTCAAGGTTCCCAAGGAGCGTATCCCTTCCTGTAGGAAGGACAGCTATCTCCATAGATGCAGGCACCGATCACACATGTGCCATACTCGATGACAGTAGCGCTGTTTGCTGGGGGCTCAACGAGCAGGGACAGCTAGGAGACGGGACCACTAACAACAGCTCAACCCCTGTGAGCGTATCTATGCCTACAGGACTAGGCGTAGCAGAGATTTCGGCAGGTTGGATTCACACATGTGCAGTGGCGACAAACGGATCAGTCTACTGCTGGGGGTACCACGAAGAAGGGGCCCTTGGACTCGGGGAGGACGTGGATAGCGACGTCCCAGCCTACGTCGATCTGGGAACCGGTAGGCACGCTCTGATGAGCGAGAGGGACAATGATGACGACGGCATCGTGAACATCCTGGACCCGTTCCCTGACGGATGCCCGTCGGGACATTACGCGACGGATGGCACATGCGAACTGACCGAGCCAGGATACTACACAAACGACCTCCCGCCATACGAGCAATTCCCCTGTCAACCAGGAACATACCAACCTAGCTATGGTCAGCTGGATTGCATAGATGCCAGCCCTGGTCACTACGTAGCGGATGCTGCCTCTGCATCTCAGACCCCATGTGGAGTAGGCAGCTACCAGTCTGATTCAGGCGAGTCATCCTGCATCCAATCCGAGCCAGGTAACTACGTCTCAGATGAAGGGTCGATACGTCAGAATCAGTGCTCTTCAGGAACCTATCAACCATCTTCAGGGGCAACAGATTGCTTAGATGCAAGTCCCGGATACTACGTTACTGACTTCGCGTCGGAAGAGCAGACCCCCTGTGCAGCAGGAACGTACCAGATTATGTCAGGGGCAACCTCATGCTTCCAAGCCGGACCAGGATTCCACGTCCCTTCAGAGGGATCAGACTCCCAGCAGCAGTGCCAACCAGGAACATTCTCGTCCCAGCAGGGCCAGGCAAACTGCACCGATGCCTCACCAGGGTATTTCGTAGATGGGGTGCAGCAATCTTCGCAATCCCCCTGCCAGCCGGGAGAGTTCCAGGATTCTTCCGGGCAGACCTCTTGCTTGTCAACCGCCCCGGGGCACTACACGGATTCGGAGGGCTCGGCAGAGCAGACCACGTGCGCTGCTGGAACTTACCAACCCGACTCAGGACAGACATCGTGCATAGAAGCAGAACCGGGATTCTACTCCGAACTAGGCTCTACATCCCAGAATCAATGCCAGAACGGAACCTACTCATCTGAGTCAGGTCAGGGGTCCTGCACCCCTTCAGAGCCAGGGTTCTTCGTCGACCTGGACGGAGCTACGGGGCCTACACCATGCCCGCCTGGACAGTTCCAGTCAGTATCAGGGTCATCCGGATGCGAATCCCCTCCCCCAGGCCAGATAGCCAGTCCAGACGGATCAACCACGGTTTCATGCCCAGCTGGAAAGTACCAGCCCGGTGACCAGTCAATTTGCGTGGATGCATCTCCAGGATACTTCGTCAACGAAACTGGATCCTCATCTCAGAGCCAGTGTCTGCCTGGCACATATCAACCAGATCCGGGACAGTCATCGTGCCTGCCGGCAAATCCCGGCAACTTCATCGATTCTCCGGGGTCATCAAGCCAGACACCCTGCCCAACTGGTCAGTTCCAGTCGTTCGGTGGCCAGCAATCATGCACTCCTGCTATGGCAGGTCATCACGTCCCCGAAGAGGGGGCGATGTCCCAGACCTCATGCAGGGCAGGCAATTACCAACCTGATGAGGGCATGGAAAGCTGCATTCCCTCTGACCCTGGAAACTTCGTTCCTTCATCAGGCGCGATTTCCCAGAGCCCCTGCCAACCTGGGAACTACCAGCCAGAGGGAGGTAAGGTAGGATGCCTCCCCGCCGATCCGGGGAACTACGTCTCCGAAGCCGCATCAACGGAGCAGAACAAGTGTCCGTCTGGACAGGAGCAGGAGCTGAGCGGTCAGGTCTCGTGTATCGATGTGGAGAGGCCGCTGTGGATGTCGATATTGATGTTCGGAGTTCCAGCCATACTGGTAGGAACCATGGCAATCCTCTACATCTTCAACAAGAAGAGTACTGGTTCAAGTGGCAAAGGAAAGTCATACATGTACTCCGAGGACATCAGGAAGAAGCAGCCCTAGCCCATCGCACCAGTTATGTGAGGACATCTATCAGAGATAGACATGAGGGACTACCCAGGTGACAGAGTCGACCTCCGAAGCGACACGGTGACCCAGCCAACCCCTCCGATGAGGCAGGCGATGGCAGGAGCCAGGGTTGGGGACGACGTATGGGGGGACGACCCCACCGTGATCCAACTTCAAGAGATGGTAGCTGAAATGCTCGGAAAGGAGCAATCCTTGTTGGTTCCTTCCGGCACAATGTCCAATACGATTGCGATAAAAACCCAGACAAACCACGGTGACGAGATAGTTACTCATCGCAATAGCCACATCTACCTGTGGGAATCCGGAGCATACGCATCCGTAGCAGGGTGCTCTATCGCGTTTGTCGATGGACGATTGGGTCAGATGAGTGCGGAAGGAGTCGAAAGTGCGATCAGAAAGACGGCCGGAAGCAACTATCACTTCCCCGACTGCAAATTAGTTTGTGTCGAAAACACCGCTAACGTAGGAGGGGGTTCAATTTACGATCAGGATACTCTGGATGGGATTTGTCACGTAGCCCACGAAAACGACTGTAGAGCCCACCTAGATGGTGCTAGGCTTTTCAATGCCGCAATAGGCAGTGGGACGGACCCCGCTCGTATGGTCAGGGACTTCGATACCATCTCGGTTTGCCTGTCAAAGGGACTAGGGGCCCCAGTGGGGTCAGTTCTTGTCGGTGACGCAGATACAATCTCTCGATCTCGTTGGTGGAGGAAGACCTTCGGAGGTGGGATGCGGCAATCCGGAATACTAGCCGCAGCTGGCATCTATGCCTTAGAAAACAACATCGAACGACTTTTGGAGGACCATATACGGGCCTCTAGGCTCGCTGAATCGATCAATGCTATGGACTCATTCTCCGTCGAACTGGAGGGAGTCCAATCGAATATGGTCTACGTGCAGTGCATGGAAGAAAGTGCCAGTGAAGTGGCTAGGAAGCTCGCCGAACTAGGAGTAGATGTGAGCGTGGAGACAGACTCCATAGTGAGGGCCGTAGCACATCTCCACATAACTGACGAGGATATAGACACGGCCATAGAGGCCTTCGAGAAATCACAAAAACCCGTAACCGTTCAATAACCCCTCCTAGTCGAGTCGTCATGAGGCGCCTGTGGGCACTAGTCCTGATTGCACTCATCGTAATCCCGATGCAATCCTCAGCAGCTACTGAAAGCCTCTGGGACGATGCAAGGATAACTGACGAGATAGGGACCAAATCCGGTACCATAGGGGGGATCTCGATCGAACTGTCCAATACGACCTACGAGGAATCCGCATCTGGAATAATCGATCTGCCGAGCATAGTGGAGGTCTACACAGCCACTTGGTGTTCCAACTGCATCAAGACCGAACAGGCCCTTGATGATGCGATTGGAGATCTCGACGTTACCAGGATACACTACCACAGACACCTCTACGAGACCCTGGACCCTTTCGGAAGCAACTCCACCGACTCTAGATGGGTGGAAACCTACGGGGCTGGGTCCCTTCTCTCCACTGAGAGGTCAATGACCGCATCTGATGGGGGAGTAATGACGATTCCCGGAACAGAAAGATCCGCTCCAAGCAAGGTCTTCGACGGGGAAAGGATGTACACAGGAATCAGTACTAAATCCAACAGTCTGCTGACTGACTACTCTACGGCACTGGCATTGGGCTCGAGCCATCCCTTCGCATCCAATGGATCAATTTCCCTAGAAGTCTCCACTTCCATGACAATGCCAGCCAACGACCAGGGTGGGAACCATTCTGGAGAGATTCTGGACTACAACTTCCAGTGGGACATAAGCCTCTGGTCGGAGGAAGACTCCCCATGGGAGCTGAACACCTGGCTGATGTTCGTGGAGGATGTCGCATACCACCCAGAGGGGAGCAACGGAAAGGCGAACTACACCAATGTCCTTCACGAGGCAGTCAACGTAGGCACAAGCCATGCCGGATCCTTCGCATTCGAGCCCCCCGAACCATGGGATGGAGACGATATGTCCGTAGTCCTAGTTGTAGACTGGGAATCTCGAGATGCCGCCAATAGTTCGAACTCCATCCCAGCGCCGGGAGTGGCCACTCTCCTATGCATGCTTGCTGCCTTGGTCCCTAGACGCCAAGGAGAATCCCGGTCGTAAACCCTCGCTCAATCAGTGGGTTGAATAACCACCGCCGAGCATGGCTAATGCTCGGAGATGATGATTTGCCACCAACGGAACACTCTGTGACTATCGAGGAGGTCCCAGCTGGGAGGATGCCGGACTGGTTGAAACAACACATCCGACTCCAGTCCCTAGGAAAACCCAGCAATGATCCAAACCACCATGGAAGAATTCTGATTATCTACCCAACAGAGAAATCCAAGAGACAAGCACTCTCATCAATAGACCTCAGAGGAGCCGTAGACCGTACCCTCCACCACACCATGGATTCTCTGATTTCTTCATTGGTCGCAGACCTGAGGCTACCTCGAGTTATTTCCAATCAAGGCCCACTCAGTGCCATCATTCACGCCGAGTGCCAGAAGGAGTCCTCGAGGCTAGGATTCCCGATGATCAACCCTCTACCAGAGATGAAGTGGGGTAAGGGCAAGACAGAGGCACTAGCAAACCTCCATCACCACCTTTCCAGGGAGTTGGTCGCTGAGAGGTGGGAAGGACCCGGAATACCCACATTCAGGAGGGTAATCACCAGGCTCGAGGAGAAACTTCGATTCACACACCAGGACATGGCATGCGAACGGATCATCGATACTCTGGAGGATGGAAGCATCCCATTCACCATTTCGGATATAGATGGGATAATCATGCTTGATCACTCGCCGGTGATGTGCAAATCTCACACTCAGATTCTTCTGTCCCTTTCGAAGATTAGGCCGATACACCAACTAACATTCCCAGGAAACTTCCGCCTTGGTCACCATGGACACATGCTAGTGGACCAACACCCGATTAAGGATTCAAGTGAACTTCCTGCTTGGGTCCCGTCCCACAGAGCTCCTCTACAAGACCCAACCAACAAGGTAAACAGGATCCTCCTGAAGAGAGAGTCCCACTCCTTCGAAGCAACCATTCGAATCGTCTCTGAAAAGCTAAGCCGAGAGAACTCTGAGATAATTATCGTAGACCCGGGCCTGGAGAACAACAGGCACAGATGGGAGCAACTGCTTGGCGAAATAGGTGTTTGTATGGAAAGGAGGAGAGCACCCCCTTCGTCTCATCCCATCGGCCATTGGATACTATTCCTAGCAAGATTGGGACACGGAGCCGACGCCTTCTCGCTCGAAAGCCTCAGAGCACTGTCTCTCCAGAACTCGGTAGTTCCATTCAAGGAACCAGAAGAACACCCATCAGATCCAGAAATCTCCCCTATAGCCGACTCTGAATTACTAACTAGGCTAGCTAGGAACGAGCATGTCCTTGGGGGACCCGGAGCACTGTCTAAGTGGGTTGAGACCCTTTCTAGACCACCAACGGATGACAGAGACGGACCAATAAAGGAATCCGCACAATGGTGGCTAATGTGTCTGGCAGCATCTATTCGACCGTTACTCCGCGGGCATGACCGAGAATTGATTGGGAACCTAAAGGACGCCGTGGGATGCCATTCTGGTCAGCGACTCCCCATGCCTGCTTCCCCGAAAGACGGAGACGAATGGCTGCACAACACGCTCTGCCTAATCGACATGCAATCTCAGATGGCCCGCTTTCCAGGTAGAGGACTCTCCCCAGCAGCAGCAGTAAGTGCCCTCATCGAAGAGCGAGCAACCCTAAGGGAGATGCAGAGAAGATCGGGACACTCGACGCACACCCTAGGATCAGACTGGGTCGATGAGCTCTGCTCAATTGCAAATCAGACCAAGGCAATGACAGGGGGTTCTAACTTCACTAGCAGCGTTTCTGTGATGACTCCAGAGGAGGCACTGGGATGCTCTGCCGACCTAGCAATTCTGTCAAACCTGTCCAGTTCATCATGGGAATTGAGAGTGCCAAAGGTACCATTCGTTGGTGAGGACGAACGACACTCGCTAGAAATCCTCAGACCAGACGCCCCAATCAGAGACGCCAGACACAATTTGCTGCACCTACTGAATTGCTCTCAAGAGGTGTTCGTCCTCGATCCGAGCATGGACGAAACGTCACCACCAGCTGCGCCAATAAGAGAATGGGCCAGGGACTTCGAGTTGTCCGGTATCGAATCCAAAACCCACGAAATGACTGATTCCTCCCCCTCCCCCAGGGTCTCTAGACAGCTTGATGGTCTCAGGATTAGACAGGGCAAGCCTCCTTGCCAGTTGCCAATCAACCCCAGCGCTGTCTCAATCCCCCTAGACACAGCCGTCCAGAGGGATCGGGAGAGAAGGCAGCCGATCATAGCCTCCATGGACGGATATCTACCTAAGGAAAACCACTCGCACATACTCTCCATTGAGAATCTAAAGTTTCACGGTAAACCACCAGAAGGAATAGAATCACCCAGAACCAACGGTAGATGGCCAGTGGTGGGAGCCTCCGTAAACGGGAAGATCACACCATCGATAGATCCCCGGCCCCTCTCTCCAATATCCACTGGTTGTCTAGTCAGCGACTCCAGACACGGGCACTCCGGGGAGGCCCCCCAGGAGATACAGGTGTGGTCCCCGACAAGACTCCAGGACTGGTTAAGGTGTCCGAGAAGAGGATGGATCTCCAGGGAACTCGGTGCAGAAAGAGAGGAGTTGCAGGGAGAGGACATAGACAATAGGACGTATGGGGAACTTCTTCACAACGTACATCATGACATAATTGCCAAAACTCTAGGCTTCGAGACCAGTGTCGAGAGGGGGCATGACGGAGGTCTTGGCCATGTCAGCGTGCAAAGATCGGGGATGGACCAAGATGAGATCATGCGCATAGCACTCGAGTCATTGGACTCCAGAGCTCCCTGGTTAGAGAGAACCGATGCCGTATCGACCCAACGACTCAGATCTCTTACCGGGATGGATAGGGAAGAATGGGGCAGTTGGTTGGCAGATCCAAAACCAATCCCCCCCAGAGGCAGGATAGGAAGCATAGTAACAGCGGAGCTCGACTTAGGCGACTCTGCGCCCCTGTCGATAGAGTGGAAGATAGGAAACACCTCGTCAGACTTCGTCCAACTTCACCCAACTCCTGAGATATCCGCAAGAGGAGAGGTAGATCCAATCAGAGTCAGAGGGTGGATCGATAGAGTAGACTTACTACCACTAGACTTGGCTTCGGAGACTTGGATCGATGAAGAAGGGAGCGATTCCGTGGCACCGATTCGAGTCACGGAATCGGGATGGAGGCCGAGAAGACTGATTGCAATTAGGGATCTCAAGACCTCCGAGGAATCTTCTCAAAGGAATAGACATTACATGGGTCTTCTCGAAGAACTCCAGCTTGCTATTTATGCCAGGGCGTGGGAGGAAACTCATCCCGGTGACTTGGTCATTGCAGCCGGAATTTCCGTCATTGGACACAAATCAGAACACTTCCTAGAATTATCCTCACTATTCGATTCTCCTCGATCGGGAATAAATATCGGTACACAAACCACAATCACTTCCGGATTACACAGATTCATGGATGAGGACGAGAAAGCCGACTCAGATCATTTCAGGGCTTGGTTGGCCCAACGGCTCTCCGTAGCCATGGGAGTAGCTACCAATGCCAGAATGGGAAAGGTACACCCCACTCCTTCCCCAAAAGTCTGTGCATATTGTCCGGTGAGAGAAATCTGCGATGTTAGGATGGAGGGGTCTTTCTGATTCGACTGAACACGGCTCAGCGACTGGCTCTGAATCTGGACTCGCATATCGTAATAGATGCAGGAGCTGGAACCGGTAAGACAAGCACCATCGTTGACAGAGTCATCGAGCACTATCTGGCCAACGACCAGAGAGCAACCCGAATCCTCCCAAAGCCAGCTAGAGCACCAAGCATAGGAGGGGGTATGGTAACCGCGCCCGCCTCCGAGAGGACCAATCTGCAGGATTGGGATGGTCTACTGCCAAGCGAGGTAGTTCTACTCACGTTCACCAACAGAGCAGCCGACGAGATGAAGGACAGACTAAGAAGAACCATCTCGAGAATCAGGCCAGGACCTCTCGGGGAAGACGGCAAACATCGCTACGATCCAAGGGTCAAGAGCCAAGGATTCATCGAGCAACTCCTCACCCTCCTCGAGGATGCTCCCATCGGCACCATTGACTCGTTCCTATCTCAGCTAGTTTCCCCATATAGAGGGAAATTGGGAGATGCCCTCAGTAGGGAGAATGTCTCTGACGCTGCGAGGGCAATCCTAGTGGAGACGTCCCTCAGAACGATATGGAGGCTCGCAAGCGACAGATCCAGAATCGGGGATGCGGTCGATGCTGGGATTCCCGCGCATATCGCTACCGAGGTACTTTCCGCGAGGGACAGGGTTGCTCAGCACTACTCTGGTAGGACTTCTGCTTCCCGGGTGCTCCGAGCACTGGTGGGGAAATCGGTGTTCGTTGAGGAGTCATCTCGCAAAGTAATGGATGAAAATGGCAACGTGGACAGGGACAAGCTACTCGCGATGGTCATGTCATCGATAGAAGAAGTGGACATCAACGAACAAGCCGAGAGAGTCCACAAAATCATCAGGGAAGTCTTCGAGACAATCAAGGAATGCATCCAGACTCCCTCTACATCCGGATGGGCAGCCGAGACTAGGATGGCTTGTCTAGAAGAGCTCGATAGAACGGGACCTCCCAGCGATTTTTGGGGGAAACTCTGCTGGATGGGGCACGTACTGACGTGCACCGTAAGCTCATCGACGCTGATGGCAAAGGACATGAGTCACTTTCCAAGAATGAAGCTCCCATCAGATGAGTGGGAAGCAGGGATTAGGAGTTTCGCAGAGATAAAAGAAGCGAACCTTAAGGAACTTTACAAAACCACATTGAAGGAGAAAACAGCAGAACTATCTGGAATCTGGTCAGATGAATTGGGCAGTATGGTCCTCCACTTTGTGAGGATGGCAATCCTACTAGGAGAGTCCGAGCCGCCCCAGGTCCCCGATGAATGGTCGAAGCCTATTATCGCCCTGGAAATGGACATCCCCGAGAGACTTGAGAATCCCAATAAGAACCATCATTTCAGCCTAGAGGCCGAGATCCAGAATCTCAGAGACCTCCACCTTCTACATCTAGGATTCCAGGGCGTGATGAAGAACCTAAAGCAACGTGACGAGGCTCACGACTTTGACGACATCCAGAGGCTAGCAGGGGACCTACTGCTGACAAACTGTCCCGAGGTATGCAGGACGTTCTACCACCCTAGTGTCCAACAGGCCCTGGATTCCATAGACCAGAACAGCCCATGGAGGGATGATCATATCCACAGGGCATTAGAAGCAATCTCCAATCTGGAGGAAAACCGTAACCTCGCCGGCGAGGCGGCCTCTAGACTGGAAGCAATGCGAACCGATATCGAGAGTCGGCACCTCCTGCTAGGCCAAATCCGAAGGAGGTTCAGGGCATTCATCATCGATGAGGCCCAAGATAACTCGCCTCTACAATGGAGGCTCCTTTCGCGTCTCTGGGGACCAAGGGAGGTAAGAGAAGAAGACGGCCCGAGGGCGGATACTCCTTGGGAACCAACGGTATGCTATGTCGGAGACGTTAAGCAGAGCATCTATGCATTCAGACAGGCGGAGGTCACAGGATTCCTAGACTACGCAAAGTCCCTGAGGGCAGTTAACATTCACGAATTCTCCAGTGTGCCGGAACTCACCAGAAAACCATCACTAAGGAGGGAGACACACAGCAGGGATCCGAGGAATGACCACCTTTCGTCAATAGCTAGGGCTACTGAGTATATGGAGAGGGGTGGCAGGGACTTGGCCCCCTGGATTCCTTTCGACGCAACCGACTGGGACCTTCCGCCTCCATCTTCAGAGGAGGTAAGAGCCAGACAAGAGGGCATGGTATCTTTGAAGGTCAACTATCGTTCTGCTGGAGGGCTGTTGGAAGTAATGAACGAGTGGTGGGAAGACCTTTTCTCTGACAGGCATAGGATCCTCTCAAAGGCAGACTTCTACGCATCGTCCCAGACACTGCACTCGTTCCCCGAGAAGAGGGACGCCCCGGCATCAATAGAGTGGATATGCCCGCCTTACTCTGATGACTCATCTGACCCGCCAACCGATCTGGAGACGCACTTGGATCCCTTCGGTCCAGGCAGCCCGGACAGGCTAGAGAGACAGGCACTACTAATCGCATTGAGGGTTAGAAGCCTGATTGAGGGAACACCGGTTAGGGTCAAGTCCTCATGCGGGAAATGGAAAGAGGTGGATTCCGGGGAACCAGTCCAGCCCAGCGATATTACAATCCTTCTTCCTAACAGGGTGAAACTCAGAGACGTTATCGTCAGGAACCTGCAAGATGTAGGAGTACCATCACAGGTAGATCGAGAGGGAAGCCTTCTGGAACGTCCTGCTGCATCCGCTCTAGAGGGACTGGTGCAATTGGTTGCGAGGCCGAATTCCCGCCATAATGCAGCATGGGTCGCCCGCTCTCCTCTGATTGGAATGAGCGACGGACAACTTCAGAGATATCTGTCATCGGCAGAGAAGGGTGCGGACCTTCTCTCAGTCATGTTATCCCACTGCAGTGACGAGAGGCAGAGGGCATTGGTCTCTCGGTGGTGCGAGCTCTCATCTTCCTCCATGTTGGCGGAACTTCTCGAGGATACAATAGACCGCTCTGACTTGCTAGTGGCATACCCAGATGACGTATCACGCCAGGATGCCGAGCAGTTCGTCGCACTGTTCAGGGAGCTGTCAGAGCAGGTCGGCGGCGATCCGATAGTACTCGCTGACCGACTAAGGGACCTGAGGGAAAGGAGCTCCCAGTCTCTCGAGGCATCCACGATCCCGCAAAGCGATGCTGTACGGGTCATGACGATTCATAGCTCTAAGGGACTAGAGGCGAAGGTGGTCGTCCTAGCAGACCTATTTTCCTCCAGACAGACCAACATGAGGAATGAGCAGAACAGCAGGCTGATAGTCGGACCAGAGATGTTTGCCGGCCACCCAAAGCCATGGCCTTCGGGAAAGACGCCTATTTCCGCACTCTGGGATCACGCTACCCTCCTTCACAGGGCCAGGAAGAACGCCGAGGCAAGGAGGCTCCTATACGTCGCAGCCACAAGGGCAGAGGAGAGGCTAATCATCGCTGGATCGCCCAAGGGCACTGAATGGATAGAAGAAGAGGGAATCTTACTTCCATGGACATATGATAAGAAATCTCCTCAACTAGGACAGATGTGGCTGGAATCATTGAGGATGGGATCATGGAGAAGGAACGAGGAAAACTCCCCTTGGTTGAGTCCCGCAGACGCCTACTCCGAACCAATGTTAGTCAATGGGGGTGCCAGAAAGATATGTCCAGCATCGATAATGGAAGACGCATACTTGGGCTGTAGGAACAAGACTGGCATCATAATTCTACACCATCCAGAGTGCTTCACCGGCCTCGGAAGCGATGGAAACGTCTTCAACACCCCGATTCAGAAAGTCGAGATAATTGACACGGCATCCCGAAGCAACATAGAAAACGACCCCAAGCCAGTTCTCCCAGAACCGATTAGCTACTCGACGATAGTCAGGGCAAATCCCAGCAAGCTACCATCCTACTTCGATTGTCCAAGGTGCCATTGGATGGAGGTGAGAGCCGGATTAGAGTCAAGCACAATCAAAACAAACGATGATGCCCAGGATCGGTACGAACGCTCGCTATCTGTTGACCCAGCAACATTCGGAAACGTTTTCCACAGGATTGTCGAGATTGGGATCGGGAACCCAGGACCCGAGCAGAACGGACCAAGCACACCTCTGCCTAAATCATGGACTACTCCCATCGAGGATAGAATCAACAACAAAGAGACACATCAGACCGCCTTCAGAGAGCTACTCCCTCCAGGAGCGGACCTCGAGAAGGTTTCAGAGGTCACTTCAACCATGTCGTACAGAGTTTCCGATGGGAAACTGGGTGATATGGTCAGGGGCATGAAGGTTGATGGTAGGAAGGTAGAGGGCTTGAGGACCGAGATGCCATTCCACATATCCATCCCCACCGAATTCGAATCTGTGACAAGAGGGAAGTGGACACCAGACGGAGAAGAAGTGCTAATCTCATTCGATTCCACCAGAGTCGAGCTTAGCGGGATCATAGACTTGGTTCTATGCACTAAGAGCGATGACGGAGCCCCAGCGATACAAGCCATTGACCTGAAAACTACGGATGCAGACTCCCTACTCGGAGACTGGGAAAGTGACCTCCTGGACTCTCTCGGTGACGACTCAATCGGCCCCTCTTGCCAGGCCGAGGAATCCCTGCTCCACAAGCACAGGCTGCAGATGGCACTCTACCACCTAGCATTGGAAGAATCGGAGTCTGACAAGGAGCGTGAGGGCCTAATTAGGCGAAAGGTTCTCCCCCCAGCGATCCTAGTCGGGGTGTCTGGAAGGCTAGTGGAATATCCCTCCGAGACCCTCGATAAGGCCAAGCAGGACCTTGAGAAGACGCTGGCTCTGACGGCTAGGATGTCATTGGCCTCTGAGTTCCCCTTATCCGAGATAGAGAAGGACTACGAGGTTCGAATTTCGAGGTGCAGGACCTGCTCGATTTCTGAGGAAATCGAGTCGAAGAGTCCATGAGTGAACACTCGGGGTTGGGACCATGACTCTCGACCTAGGACGACTGATGGATAGGAGTGAAGAGATATGGGAGTCCTCCATTTTGCCAAGCCTGTCCGATTTGATTAGAATAAAGGCACTATCTCCCCTTTTCGAGCCCAACTGGGCCGAGATGGGAGAGCTCGATGCTACGATCGATCTATTTTGCCAGTGGTTGGACGATCAGGGAATAGAGGGAATATCGTACGAGAAGCATAGGATAGGAGAACTATCACCCGTCCTAATCGTCACAATAGAGGGAACCGGCCCGGGCGAGGTGATATTCTACTCCCACCTGGACAAGCAGCCGTCAAAGGCAGAACTGTGGTCAGAGGGTCTTCACCCACTCAAAGCAGTGCGGAGGGATCCATGGCTCTATGGCAGAGGCTCTGTTGACGATGGGTATGGCGGATACCTTTGCGCCACATCTGTCAGGCTCCTGCAAGAGGCGGGCGCACCTCATCCCCGTTGTACCATGATTATCGAGACATGCGAGGAATCCGGGTCATTCGACCTGCCACCTTACCTGGAGGCACTTGCCGAGCAACTTGGAGATCCAGACATGGTGGTCGTTTTGGACAGCGGCGGGCCCGATTATGACCATGTTTGGATGACGGAGTCTCTTCGTGGACTCGTCTCCGGGACTCTCTCCGTGAAGGTCTCTCACGAGGGAATTCACTCAGGGAACTCAGGGGGCTCGATTCCCTCTTCTTTCAGGATCCAGAGGATTCTACTCGACAGAGTGGAGGACTCATCTTCCGGAAAGGTCACAATCCCCGAGATGCACGTGGAAATCCCCGAAGAAGTATGGGAGAACGCAATCGCACTCAGGGAGATAGTGGGTGAAAGCATATGGGAGCAGTTCCCAACCGTGCAAACCCTCAGACAGGTCTCCGAAACTACGGAGGACATGATAGTAGCCATGAACTGGGAGCCTACCCTGTCCATTATCGGAGCAGATGGAATTCCGTCGGTGAAGGACGCGGGAAACGTCCTCCGAACGAACACAGATCTGAAATTGAGCTTCAGAATACCCCCGGGGGTCGATTCGGAGTTTGCTATAGTCCGTGCAAAGGAAATTCTGGAGCAGGACCCGCCATATGGGGCAGAGGTCACATTCACTCCCGACTCCTGTGCCGACGGTTTCTATGCACCTCCACTAGACGGACCGATCTCAGAAGCCATTAACGAGGCATCGATGGAACTGACAGGACTGCCCCCACTGGCAACATGGACGGGGGGCACGATTCCCTTCATGGCGATGATGCAGGGCAAATACCCAGAGGCCATGTTCCTATGCACTGGTACATCGGGACCCGGTAATAACGCCCATGGACCAGACGAGAAACTGCATATTCCCTCATCCAAGAGGCTGACAGTCGCTCTGTCAGCAACAATAGCAGCAATTTCCAAAAACCCCTGATTAGCCCAGACTTACCAATCCTGTTGCCGCCGAGGTTATATCGGGGTCACCTTCGGACCATGGAGGATGATGGACCAAGACGACTCTGCAGGAGCCGATCCCCAACAGACAATTCAAGACCTCGAACAGCAGGCTGCGAAGGATAAGGAGGCATTGGACAAACTCCTCGTTGCTTACCAGGCCCAGGAGGCCGACATCGGCGAGATGAAGGCCCAAGTTGAGACTCTAAACCGTGAACTAATCGATAAGGAGACCGAGAAGGAGGGAATCAACAACCTCCTCACCAACCTCCGCAGTCAGAAGGACGAGATGGAAGTGGAACTCGCTAAGGCCAACACAAAGATCCCATTCTTGGAGAGCAAACTCGAGAAGACCGAGGAGATGCTGGAGAGGGAGAAGGCAAGACTCGGCCAGGTACTCACAGTCGCAGAGGAGATTGACGAGTCCAACCAAGCCGCCCAATCGGAACTAGCAGCCAGGGACGACTGGTACGTGCAGCACATGCAACTGTTTGAAGACCTCAGTGATGCGATTCAGACTCGTCACGACATGATTGACAGGGCCATTTCTACCGCCAAGGAGATCCAGTCTAAGCAGGAGTCATTCCAAGAGCAGAAGCAGGCAGTGATAGAGGAAATCAAGGAGATGTCCACCGAGGAAGAGCCCACAGAGGAAGACGACCCCGAAACAGAGAACGAGTAGGGATTCATTCCCCTGTCTTCTTGATGAATCTCGCAGGAATCCCTCCCCAGACCTCTCCTGCAGGAATCTCGGTCCACTTTGGAACGACAGCCCTGGAAGCCACAACAGCACCATTCCCTATCGTACATCCAGGCTGTACAATGCTACCTCCGCCTATTAGGGCACCATCCCCTATCCTTACTGGTGCGAGTACTATCTCCTCGCGCTCCACTAGGTGAGCGTTGATTGTAGCATTCCCACCTACGACTACGTTATCTCCGATAGTAACCATGGATGCGTCATTGATCATCATTGAATTCAGTTGAGCTCCTCTCCCAATCTTAGCACCCATCATTCTGTAATACAAATTTGCAAGGAAGGAGGGCACTACGAGGCCTAGGAATATCTGAGCGACCCTGTGAGATACCAATGAGAATGCCCATTGAATTGTAATGAAAGATCTCAGAGAATACCTCCCCTCTTCCTTCCTGATTCTGAACAGCCCCCCCATTATTCCGCATATGACTAGGAGGACGACTCCCCAAATGATGTAACCCAGACCCAAACCGACGCAGATTCCAACCGCCTCAACCAACTCCCCCTTTCCTTCTGTCATCGAAGTCAACTCGATGAATAGTAGATACGAGGGAACCATAGCCAAACCGATGATTACCCCAAAGAGGGCCATCACGAGAACTGAGAGCACATTCTGAACCAGTTCGAAATTCTTCATCCTACTCCTCCTCGGAGTATAGTCCGGCATCAATATCTGCCTGCCTAGCAACCCTCTTTCCTTCCTCAACGTCAATGAACGGGAAAAGGATCAATCCCAAGACGAGTATCACTAGCAGCACCATAATCCCAAACCTCGTGTCGAAAGCAGCAGAGAAAAAGGCGAAAATGAATGGACCAATCACTGCAGCAGCCTTGCCCATGAAGCCGAAGAAGCCGAAGAACTCGGTGGTCCTGGACTTTGGGACGAGATATGCGAACAGACTCCTGGCCTGAGCCCCGGCAGATCCCTGGACGAACCCAACCATAGTGCCGAGAAGTATCCATTGCAACGTAACTCCGAAGTTTAGGGGTCCCCAGACGTTGTCTCTTAGGAAATTAGGCCACCAGTCAATAGGCCCCCCTTCGATAATTGTGATGTGATTATTCCCCACCGAGTGATCACCATCCAGGATTCCACCCTTGAATGAGAATGACCACCTGTGATCGAGCATTCCGTGCATCTCAGCTTCAAGAAGCGATGCCTCATCGACCGATATCCTCGTTCTCTCTAAGTCAGAATCAGACCAAACGTCACCATCCAAGGCTCCTTCAATCATGTAATGCAGGAAGGCATTCCTGAACTCCTCATCGCCTGATCCAGATTTGCTAACCCAACCCTTCACTCCCCTATCATGAAGGGTGGAGAGGACGTATTCATCAGATTCCGAATCGTAATCGTACCTGAAGTCGAATCTATCGTGATCATCTTCCAGGTCAAGCGGTGCGAACCCAGTTGCAAGGATTAGAACTACCATGTATACTCCGATAGAACCCCCAAGAACCGACTTTGCTCCGTATCTTGCAGCCAACATCCCTCCTACTACTGACATTGGGATGGCAATGATATTGGCCAGAAGAATAAGAACGAAATTCATCAATACCGGTAGTCGCAGATCATTTTCAGCGAATGAAGTCGCAACTCCTCCAACAGTGTGCAGAACATCGTAGAACAGAAGGTAAGATATCAGGTAAATAACCAAAATTCTGTACTTCTTTACCTCTCTGAAAGTACTCCTAACCTCGTTAAACCCATCACCAACAGCTTCCATAATAGAACCATAAGACCGCTCATTTGCGATTTCCGGCTCCGGCGTGTTCCTAAAGAATGGCAGACCAAAACCTAACCACCAAAGAGACGTGGTCACGAACGCGAAGGTCAGTGTCCATGGTCCGTAAGCATCCGTTAGTCCGAACGCACCCGTTACCAAAACGACTAGGTGTAATATCAGAATTAGAGACCCACCAGCAAAGCCGTAGGCATACCCCCAACTCGATACCTTCTCCATCTGGCTTTGTTCAGCGAGATAGGGCATGAATGCATAGTATATCGTGTTACCACCAGCCATCCCTATCTGACCCATTAGGAAGCAGAAAGCCAGAAGTCTGTAGGCAGAATTAGCATCCAGATGGGGAGCAACTCCCATGAATGCCGTGAACACGACCCCTACTAATGTGTAGATCCACACTATCTTCTTCTTGATTCTGATTCTATCCGCAATGGCTCCAAGAATGGGACTGGAAATAGCGACAAAAACCATCGATAAACCAAGTACTGCTGCATAGAAAGAAGTCCCAGTAACGTTGAATCCTGCGATTTCGGAAGAACCCCCCGTTGCTAGATTGAAGTACCTCGTAATTAGTTGACCCCCAAGTACTGTCCCAACTGTCAGTGCGAATGCTTGGTTAGCCCAATCGTACCAGTACCAACTCGTCAGAGCCCTATTGTCATCTTCATTCATCCCGTCAATTTTTCCTCCTAGTGAAAACGCCATCTAATTACCATTAATCTCCACGACGAGAAGACGTTTAGTGTATTCTGCCACATCTAGTGTTATACAGTTCTGAAACACGTCAATATCAAGAGCAGGACATGGAACGGGCATCATGGCCAGTGCATGCGGAGTGCTAGGAGACGGCTCCAAGGCCGTCAAGGTGCATCATCTAATCAAGGCACCAGAGAATACCCCAGAGTCGGTTTCATTCCGTGAGTCTTGGGATGCAAGTAAGCCAGTCACTGTCTACAAGACTCCTGAGAATCTACCCGATGGCACGCCGTGTGCAGCGGCTACAGTGATACTGAGGTCAAAGGGTTGTGCTTGGTGGTGGAAGTCAGGCTGCACATTCTGCGGCTACTTCAATGACGTCAGAGACGATGTGTCCGCGGAAGATATGTTTTCTCAGTGGGAATTTGCTAAGAAAACTACGAATCAATTTGAAGACTGCGGAATGGTCAAGGTCTACACCTCAGGGACCTTCTTCGAAGATCGAGAGAACCCCCCCGAGTGGCAGGATCTTGTTCTGCGAGAAACTGCCCAGATGGGACTACATCTAGTAGTCGAAGCCCAGGCTCAGACGTGTACTCCTGAGAAGATATCATGGGTCGCAGAGAGGCATCCTGGTTGTACTGTGGCAATTGGACTAGAAGCCTATGACGACCGAGTCCTTCGTTTCCACGTCAACAAGGGTTTCACTATGAAGCAATGGCATTCAGCGGTCGAAATGCTTCGGGACAACAACTTACGAGTGAAGACATACCTCCTGTTCAAGCCACCCTTCATGTCTGAGGGGGACGCACTAGTTCATACGACCTCATGGCTCACGAAAGTTGCGCCTTATTCTGACGAAGTATCAGTCAACCCAATGAACATCCAGAAGAATACGATTGTCGATAGGCTATTCAGGAACAAGGAGTACAGGCCCCCCTGGCTATGGTCGTTGGTTGAGATGATCATGAGGTCGCACGAGCATATCGGAGACGACTCTTGCAGGATCATCGTCCACCCCACTGCAGGTGGAAAGATTCGTGGAGCCCACAATTGCGGAGAATGTGACAGCGAGGTTGTAGCAGCTATAGAGAGGTACTCAGTATCCGGAGATACTGAAGAATTCAGTCACCTTGAATGCTCATGCAAGTCACATTGGAGAGCAGAAATAGAGAATGATAACAGCTTTCCCATTCCTCTCGGTTTCGGGACGTTCCGTAGGGGAAACCCGACAGACATTGTTCGTGCCCCTTAACGCGATTGACAAACTGTATACGCCCAATGCTTAAGGGCAAATCTCTGGTGGTTGAGTCGGAATTGTGAGATTCCGGGGTGATTGATTGTCCGATGAGGGATCAACTTTGATTGGCGAGTTTCTGCAAGGCGAGGGGGAACCATCATCATCGTGGGTAATGCTCGTGATGAGCTTCGTCTCCACAATAGTGTTCCTGGTCCTGTACGGGATTCTCTTCCCTTCCAGTGACCTTCCAGTAATTTCTAGCGTTCTTCCCGTCTTCGATGGCGTTTTCGACTCAGGCATATGGTTCTTCGTCCTAGGGGCCATGATTGGGATTTTTGCGATATTGGGGACCATGCTAACTGAGGCAACCAGCGAGTGAGGCAATCAAATGGGGCTAATCACTGCAATGGTAACCTTCTGGCTGATTACTCTTGTTGTTTTCATCCTGGTAAATAGGGGAATATGGATATTCACCGATGTCTCGAAGAGTATGAGTATGTTCATGCTCGAGAAGGCACTTGGCCCGCCCATAGACTTCGTAGACGGGAAAAAGGGCTCAGCATCCACCACTTGGATATTGCAAGGAACCCTCTGGATAATCCCCGCCTCCTTGGTTACATTCTGCGGACTCTGGCTTTCACACGATCCTCAAGCACTTCACAGTCTAACAGCATGGGGACTGAATCCAGTATCAACATCCTTGATAACATCGGGGATACTAATTGCAGTTTACGGATCGATGGGGATGCTCCTAATCGGCTCCTCGATGCACATAGTACCAGAATTAGGCGCAACCTCACTGGCTACGGAGAAGAATGCAACCCTCATGTCGTTCGTTTGGACGCTAGCAGTGATTGTGATGTTTGTCGGCGCAAACAAGCCTGAAATCGTCGGCATCTCTGTAATGCCAATAGCTACCATACTCACCAACCTAGTACTTCTTGCTGTAATTGTAAACATGCTACTGACGGCTGCATCTCGGACTAGGAAGATGCCCCTGCCTGCTTGGATGATGATAATTGGAATGATTTCAGCACCAATCTCCATTCTATCCCTAGCGCTCACGGGTTCTCTTGACTCAGGATCAGGTCAGTGGCTGGCCACTAGGTTCAGTGGGACTGCATTCTTCCTGATGGTATCTGGAGCGATTCTCTATGGATCTTCAAGAGGTAGTGGAAACCCACTTTGGTCAAGATCTCTGGCAGCGGTTACCATGGCCGGTGCTATCATCTCGATCAATCCAGCTGGTCTTATCGAGGGCGAGATTGCTTCCGACTTCCTTGGAATCGGGACTGCTACCTTCGAACCAACAAGAAACGATATCGTAGCAGGCTCTTTCCTACTGGCGCTTTCACTAATCCCGATTATCGCCCTTTCTGCCAACGTTCTAGTGACAATGAGGGGGGATGACGTGTTTTTGGAGAACCCAGACTCTCCTGGAATGCCAGAAATCAACCTAGCTGCGTTCATGTTCGTGCCCATTGCGATAGGGGGGCTATTTGTCCACACCGACTACATCACAGGAACCAATGAACTAACGGGAATCCATACTTCTCTGATGCTGCTAGGTCTTTGGGTGGTCTTCATCCCTGCTTCACTGGGCTCCGCTCTATCCATTTTCCCTGAGGTTTCAGGGAGGAACATGCTTTCTATTAATCGTTCTAGATGGGCATTCTGGTTGATGGCCGGGGGAGCTTTCTCGGGGCTGGTCTTCACAATGATGGCCGATTTCTCCGACATGGCACTTATTGAAGCAGCAGTCGAGGAAGAAAACTCGACTGCGAACAGGATTCGCGTTCTTGGATCCGTCCTCTTCTACGGTACTGTCATCGGTTCAGTTTACCACTCATTGAACATGATTAGCGGGTCGTTCAGAGGAGCCCTGGCTAATGAGGAGCAAAACCTCTCGTCAACGTCAATTTCTAGCCCTTACATGCTAACAAAGGAGACCACGGTCAGGAAGATTCTAGCCCAGAGGGAGGGGAAACTGGACACAGTGGTGGTGCCGGAATCCAGCACCGAGCTCTCGGGTAGTGCTACAGAGATTTGATTTGACCACATAGTCCATGGGTCAATAGCCCCTGCCTCCATCGGGATATCATGAGAATAGGATTGGTCGGAAAGCCCAATGTGGGGAAATCGACAGCCTTCTCAGCATTGACTGAGATGCTGGTTGATATCGCAAACTACCCGTTTACGACGATCGAACCCAATGTGGGAGTCACTTGGATACCGCTTCCAAGCCCTTGTGCCTGTTCGGACCTACGTGAAAGAAGGGAATCCTCGGGCCGCCTGGATTCCTCTGGGCCTGATGATGATAGGGGGGGGGCAGCATCTGCTCGCCCAACACCGGTTCATGTTTCGGATTCAAGAGACTGGTTCCAGTGACTCTGGTCGATGTAGCCGGTTTGGTTCCAGGAGCTCACGAGGGAAGGGGCAGGGGGAATCAATTCCTCTCAGATCTCTCCAGGTGTGATGCACTAATCCAGGTCGTCGACGTATCCGGAACAACTGACTTAGAGGGAAATCCGGTAGGTTCGGGTGGCTCGGAGCCGATTGAAGAGCATCGCTTCCTCCTGTCCGAGCTGGACTCGTGGATTATGGACATAATAGGGAATGGATGGGACAGGGTCTCGAGAAGGGCCCAAGCAGAAGGAAACAGAGCCGTACAAGAGCACCTAATGGACAGATTGACTGGAATCGGAGCCAAGGACATCCATATTTCTGTGGGCATCTCATCCGTTCAGAAGGAACACCCAGATTCACAAAACATCTCATCATGGGGAGATGATCAACTGAGGACAATCGCTTCATCAATCCGGAAGAGCATGTTCCCGATATCTATTGCAGCAAACAAGGCAGACAATCAGATCCACAGCTGTACAGAGTTGGAATCGGAAATCGCATCCTCCGGAGGGAGGGTTATTTTCACCAGTGCCGAGGCCGAGCTGGCTCTTCGAAGAGCTTCTTCTTCTGGAATGATAATCTACCAACCAGGAGACTCTGACTTCAGCCTAACAGACGCGGGTGAGGAGAAGCTCTCAGAAAGGCAGAGAGAAGCACTGGGGTCAATCTCCGATTCTATTTCTTCTTGGAGAGGGGGCGGCCTAGTTGGCCTTCTTTCTGATATGGTCTTCAGACAACTGTCAAGAGTTGTCTGCTACCCTGTTCAGGATGAGACTCATTGGGTGGATGGAGATGGGAAATCCCTGCCTGACGCTATTCTAGCTCCTGCTGGAACCACTGCTAAGGGACTCGCGTATCAAGTGCATTCGGATCTAGGAGAAGGATTCGTCAGAGCCATAGATGCAAGGACTGGAAGAGTGATTGGGGCAGATCACGAACTTTCTGACGGAGACGTGATCTCCATCCTAGCAAAGACCTAGTCCTGAGTTGAGACTTCGGATAGCTCAATTATCAAATTGTAGCTTACAGCCGTCCAAGTGATATCGAAGTCCTCATCGTCGTCAATCGCTTCCCCCGCTATCGGGACTGGGACTGCTTCGATATCAGCGGTGATAGTGGCTATCCACGCTCCTCTGCCCCCCCCCTCCATCGTTCCAAAACTCTCTGATTTCTTCCTCGGTCATATTCTGCTCCGAGTAACTCTCGCCAGTATAGCCCTCTGTGACGTCCCACCTCATTGTGAATCCACCATTTCCTCCTCCAGAGCAGGCTCCATCTGCAGTCTGGTCATCAACTCCCTCAATGTCACTTAGATCGCTCTCCCCATCAACGGTGTCCGTGAATCCCGGCCCGGCTTCGTCGTTATCGAAGCATGATATCTGTAATTCCACGTATCCTATGCTTAGTTCCGTCTCAATCATCAAGTCGAAGAATGAGTCGTGACTCTGTCCATCACCTAGCGTGACTGACTCTGTCAGCGTTGTCGAAACTTCCTCGAAACTAACCTGCAGAGAACCTGAAAGTCCTGAAGATCCACCACCTCCGAGGTCATCGTCTATCAGAGATGGAAGAGCCTCGAAGTATATGGGAAATGCAACGAGGAAAACTACGGTCCCAGCCAGGGTCTTTACCTTCTGGG
>CACAAP010000008.1:0-52356 GCA_902530535.1 uncultured Candidatus Poseidoniales archaeon | reverse complement strand
AGCAAATGTCTACTCCACCGGAGTAATCCACTCCGCGATAGTGACAGATGGCGGTTCGAACTACACTTCTTCTCCGACAATTGTCATCAGTGACACCAATGGTGCCGATGGAGATATTTCAGCAGTTCTCGGTGACTATTACGAATATGAAGTGGACATTTTGCCAGAATCTAGCGGGGCCAACTGTACCCATTCTGGATTCAAGGTATTAGCCGGTCTAGACTTGAATGAGAACAGAAACCTCGACTCTACGGAGATATCGGAAACAGTCTTTATTTGTCACGAGAGCAAACTCTGGAGGGCCACTACCTTCCTTGATCTAAACGGGACAATTTACGGAGAGGAGCAGACCCTCGCCCACGGGATTGTCCCATCATCCTCCCCCCAGGGTCTGGTTTCAGCCGGGACCATGCCTGGTGAACCGGTTCCTGCAGGAACATTTGGGCATCTAGTCGTTCCAGCACAAACAGTGCCAAATAATCAGTATATCAGTGCATACTACCTGACCTTCGATCACTGGTACCACCTAGATAGTACAACATCTGGTGGAGGGGATGGAACTTGGGTTGAATACAGGCTCCAGTCCGACTCAAATTGGGGAAATTGGTCGTACATAGAACCACAAGGTGGGTATCCCAGCACTCTATCGACCGATGCTCCCGTTCCTAGCGGGGCCTCATCACCTGTGCCAGTATTTGCTTCCGACTCTCATAGTGGATGGGTTACCAGTAACTTCTCACTATCCTCTCTTTATGGAATTGACCAAGCAGATAATATCCAATTCCGATTCGTAATCTGGACCCATCCAGATTCAACAAATGAGAGGCCGGGATGGTTCATAGATCAAATCGAGACCATCAATGAGGGTGTGGATCTGGATGTCTGGCACCACGGATGCTACACCACGACCGCTTCTTCTTGCACATACAACTCAAACGCCTACGGAGTGCTGGAGAGGAACATCGACCTAACTGGCACGAACTCCTCGTCAAAGATAGAGTTCAACATGGAGTGGGACCTTGAGGGCGGTTCCAGCGACAATGCTTGCATAGAACTTTCATTGAACGGCAATACATGGGCAGACATCTCATCAAGCACTAGCAGTACTTCTTCGGATTGCTCGGCTAGATCCGGACCTATTCCCGGAAATGGTTATACTGCCGACAACGGACAAACATACGGGGATCAGAGCGGTGAATTTAGATTGGTCTCATTCGACATCCCGTCCGGTTTCCAGGATCAGTCCAGCGTTGATATCAGAATAGTAGTTGACACAAGTTCTTCATTCAATTACGGAGGAGGGTCTCCGGATACAAGGGAGGGACTAACCATATCCCAGTTCAGAGTGGTGGATTACGATGGAAGTACCATGTTCGTCGATGACTTCTCCTCATCCTCAACTATGTCCCACTATGGGATGCCGGATTCTCAAGGCAACCCCGCCCCAGATGACTGGATTTACAGGCTCGTAACCAAGGGAGTCCAATCCGAAATGATCGGATTCGAAGACTCGACTGCTAACTCCCCGACAGTCTCCGAAGCGCCAGGATGGACGCGATCGACATCTGGCACATGTAGCAATGACAAGTGCAAATTCACATTGAACAAGCTTACATCAAACTCTGGACCCCCACTAACCGCCTCTTTCCCTTACGCTTATGGGGTAGGTTTCTCAGGCAATTATGAGAACGGAATTGATGAGGCACGACTGATTTCTCCTAGCTATGACATTCCTCTCAATGGAACCTCATATCTGACGTTCGACCATTGGTCATGTTCAGAGGCAGGATGGGACGGTGGCGCGGTATTCATCAAAGTGAACAATGGGGCATGGCAATACTTCGATCCAGGATGGTATTCTGGCACTGCTTCTTCTTTCGCAGGCCACAACCTACAGGGAATGGGTATTTTCACGATGGATCACTGTACTGGTACTGCTTGGTCTGGGACATGGGCTTCGACCAGTCAGATGACTAATCTCAGGGCAAACCTAGATGCCTACAAGGGAGACTCTGTCAAATTCAAATTCGCATTTGGATCCGATGGTTACTACAGTCTCGCTGGATGGTTCATAGACAACGCTGGAGTCCAAATCTCAAACTTTGGCATCCCTGGAAGCTGGCTAAGCCCATCCATCTCTTTGGACTCAGACAGGAAATTCAACCTAGGTTTTGTCGACATCGAGGGCCATGCAGGCGAGGATGGATGGATTCGAGGTTCGCTATTGGAGGCTAGCACTGGGGCACAGGTCCCAGGTTTCTCCAACATCTCATTCCCATTCAGCCTTGCAGGGGTAGACGCCGAACAGTACCCGCAGGTCAGACTGAAAGTCCACATGGGCTCGGATGACCCCGAGCAGACTCCAAGCTTGGAGAAGGTGCATATCGGTGGAAAGAGAGTACTAAACGCAGACTCGGGGCAAAATGGCTGGGAGTATAGCGCCGGAATTGAGGTCGTAGACGGGTTGCTAAATGCCACTGCAATAACCGGGACGATATCATCTGAGTTCGTCTTCTCTCCTCGCCCCATCAAGAGCGTAACAATTTACGGAAACATTTCCAGCACAGTTTCCGTTACAATTTACGATAAGCTGGGCAATTCTCTTGGCTCCGCAAGCAAGGGAGGGACCATACAGTTCCCTTCCCAGCAAGTGGGTTTCTCTACATCAGTAACCCTTCCCACTAATGGGTGGATAGACGTTCTGAGAATCACCTCATCGTTCTCCAACCCACCTTCAAACCCTCATCTGGATGTCCTGAATGATGGCTCTGATGACTGGGAATTCCCGATGATTGATGATTCGGGGCAACTGGCGTACGGAAACCTAGGATGGCAGTCATGGATGACTCTCGAAGACTCATACTCGCGAAGCGCCTCTCTAGCTCTGGACGGTACTAACCCGCAGAGTCTTACTGCACTGATTCCCGAATCTGCAACAGTCAACTCTGGATTCGTGAGCATTTCTCCAGACGATGACGGCTTCGAATCCCCAGTCACTGTCTCAGTAGCAGGCTCCTCGATTTCTGGAGGTTCCGGGAACTCAGCCTTCACAAGCATTCTCAGCCAGGGACAGATTTCTGGAATAGGATATCTCAACCCCACCCACACTGACGCTCAGAACGGCAGGGATTGGCTCGAGGTACCAATATCCGTATCATCCAACTCTGCCCAGACAGTACATATTTCTTCAATGGGTATTGGATACCTATTCTTTGAGAACGTGTCCGGCCTGGGACCAGGAATCGAAGGATACTTGGATGGGATATCCGATGTCGACTTCGAAGACGAGACGGACATTCCACTGAGTTATACTTCGGACTACGGGGCACTCTCCTTGGATGGTTCGATAGTTTACGACTTCATGTTTGTAAACAGGGATTTCTCAGTCCCTAATACGTTCTACCCAGACGGTGAGATAATCGAAATCGTCACAAGTCACCATCATCTCTATGACAACTCTCAACTCGCAGAAATCACCTTAGTCGGCACATCCTCGGACGGCCAATCTATCGGCTTCCGGGTCGAGAATAGTCCCGACGGCCTCTGGGGGGGAGGCTCGGGAGACGTGCAATTCTCACAGAACTCAGGAGACAGCATAGCTCCTCTGAGCGTGGGTGCGAGTTATGTTACAGAGTCTCTGCATAGCGACGGTTACGTCGATATCGAAGTCCACTGGAAGTTCAAAGTTGATTGGAACTGGGACGATGTAGACAGCATAGAGTGGGAGGCCCGAGCAAATGATCTAGACGGGGAAACCATTTGGCCTGCTACGTCCGAGAGCGGTCGTTCCGGTGAGAATGCCGTAGAGAACGATCTACAGATAGACTACTTCGAGATCAGAGACCAATTTGACAGGGTAATTTCCAATACCTATGATACCCTATTCTACCCGTTCCCCATCCAAGAAGGGGGGCCCCTGAATATATCGGGAACAGTTAGATTCCAGGACAATGAGAATCGGAGGCCCCAAGCAAGCGATTTTTCCGTAGCATTGAACCTCTCGGGATCCATATACCCTCTACAGGTAGGAGATCAAGGGTCCTTCTCAGGCGTGATTCAATCTCCCACTGGGTTGTCTTCCATGACTCTCTCTCCCCTGATGTTGAGAGTAGGGCCGTCATCCTCAACTAACGGGGCTGAAGACACTACCGGAGTCCCCCCAATGGTGGATATCGTGGTAGACAATAGTCCTCCTGTGGCGAGTAGGATGCAAGTCCAGACTCCTGTCGGGCTTCAGTTTGTTGACGGCATGGTAGTCCCACCGACAACTTTCTCCCCTTACATTACAATCAGTGAAGATCAGGCCAGAGGAGAGTCTCTTACTCTGAGATACTGGAGGGAGGGGGTAGACGATCAGAATTCTGATGGAATTGCCGATGAATCAGAGTACCAGTCCCAGAACAGGGAGCTCAGCGTCGGGCTAACCGGGGAGCAGCAAGTTCAGTTCATGGGAATAGATGTCTCCTCGATGGATAACGAGCTTATCCACCTCTATGTCGAGGGTACGGATTGGGTAGGCCTTAGCTACCAGGACGGCTCCACAGGAGGGGGCCCCGGTGCTACCAACTCATGGGCATCGGTCGTCGTGGCAGAGGACGTGATGGTCGAATTCGCAGGCGCAGGTCTCGGGACCGGTTCCGGAGGTGGCTCAACGTTCTCGTTGGACAGGCTTACACAAGACAGTATCGACTACTTCCTGGTACCGGGAATTGAGCACACATTCAAGGTGAGGCTGGACGAACCGAACGGATTCAGAACAATTGACAACATTTCTGTATTCCTCTGCGGCTACGGAAGCGAATACGGGGTATTCTCCTACGAGCCATTCACCTCTACGCTGCTAAGCCCTAGCAGTAGCATGTTGGAGGTTATTGGGGCCAGCACCGAGGCCATCACCTCCACTGTAACCGAGCTGAGCGTCAGGTTCAAGATTTCGTGGGACATGCCATTCACAGAGCAAGACTTCGACTGCAAGCCCAGAGTATTGGTGGAGGACGGACTCGATCAGATAGAGTCAGAAGTCCTCAGCTCTCTTTCATGGCGCCTAGACAACAGGATTTCCGCTATTCCAAACGCAGCAGAGGACCTATCGGAGCCGATAATTCCAGCGTTAGGGGCCTCCCTCTACCTCGGACAGGGGGACACCTTCTCAGTTAGCGGTTCTGTCCACCACGAAGGATCTGGGATTAGGATCTCCGAGGTAAACCAGGATCTAACCGCAGTGCTTTCGATGACATACGGGAGCGGGAACTACGAGTCCTTGGGTGCTGTGGATGCCAATGGCAATTTCACAGTAGAGATGACCCTGCCAAATTTCCAACCCATAGAGCCAACGACAGTTCTCACGACCTCATTAATCGGAGTACCGGGCAACGCTCACTCGGTCGAGGACTCAAAAGCCTCCGTAACAGTGGATACGAAGCCGCCCACGGCATTGTTCAACGTTGAAGCATATCCGGACTCTTCACTCACAGTGATCGAGACCAACAACATGGACTCAGTCACCGTCACGATTACCATCATGGAGGAGATAGGGATGAACTTCGGACCTCTTCAGGTCTCATGGGCATTCCAGAGGAACGGCCAGATTATCCCCGGTACTGAGGACAGCGGCGAAGTTCCTTGGTTCTCAAGTGTAGAAGACGTTCACGTATATCGGGGGGAGTTAGACTTCTCACCTTCCTTGGAGTTCGAAATAAGTGACGGGGACAAGGTCTCGTTCTGGATTACCTCCACAGACAAGGCAGGAAACCAGGTAGCAGGTCTCGGTGGCCCCGACTCCCCGAGGACTCCCACGATTAGGCTAGTTGAGTTCGAAGGGCAGTACACTCGCTCTGTGGTAACTCCCACAAAGAATCCTCTAGTTGGTGACAAGATCACGGTAGTAACCTACTGGGAGAATCCAGGCAAGAACGAGGGTACAATCAGCGTAGGCCTCTACGAGCAGAGGATAGACGGTACCTTCCAACCATCGATATCCACACTTATCAACGGTCCAGTAGAGTTGTATCTTCCTCCTGGAAGCTCCAGTGTCAAGGCCGAGTTTGAATACAGCCCCTCAGAAGCCGGACAGCCTTTGCTAGTATTGGTAGTAGATGGGGACTATGGCAATGATAATTACATGAACGTGGAGATCAGCGACATACAGGTCTCATCATTATCCGAAGGCGGCCAGTCTGGAGGCGAGTTTGTCTTGATTGCAGGGTCCCTTCTAATTCTGGTTTCCCTGATGGGTGCCGCATTCTACGTAATCCGAAGGTCTGCAGGAGATAGCGAATACTATGACGAGGAGTACGAGGACTACGAGGAGTACGAGGAGTAGGGCCGACGAAATTCCAGGGGTACCGCAAAGTACCTATTTCGTAGAAAACGCACTATCTTGTTTATAGGCCATACTTGCCAATCTTGGGTGTGAGGGAGAGATTCCTCGGATGGGATGCCAATATGACAGAGATAGCCAGAATGGATGAATTGAAGCAGGAGCTCGAGGAGCTAAGAGCTCTAGTGAACACACTACTGACCATAATTATGGAGGAGGCGGATGGGGTCCAATCGGGCTCAGCCCAGACGATTACCCCGCTTCCAAGCCTCGGTTACTCGATGTAGGCACCTCTGCCCCCATAGTTCAAGAGAAATGCCTAACTCCGCACCCTCATGCAAATGCCTTCCTTGAGCTCCGAGCAATGGCTAATTTCCATTGCAGCAGTCTTTACTATCGGCTTTTTCGCGGTGGCAGTATATCAGCCAGAGGTCTTCGACCCCGATCCTGACTGGGATGTTTCGGACGGTTGCTTGGGGGGGTTGGATCACGCAGATGTGGGGATATCCGAACACTACCACCCGAATCTGAAGGTAATCGTCGATGGACAGCAGATTCCAATTGAGCCCAACACGGGGATAGATCAGGCCGGATGCAGAGATGGAATGAGGTGGATCCACGTCCACGATGCATCTGATTCGGGATTCACGAAGCTCCACATCGAGACTCCGTCGAAAATGAACGTCCCACTGGGCGCTTTCTTCGAGATCTGGGATAGGCAGGGAGGGCCAAAACTTATGGGTCCCGATGACAAGACGTTCGATGTCAACAGGAACGAAGTCTCAGACTGGGAAGAATTTGACATATCCCTCACAGTCAACGGAGAAAGCAATGACAAGTTCGAAGAGTACATCATGGAAGACTATGACGACATCGAGCTGATTTTCGTTTCGAAGTAGACTATCCCTTGATCACAATCAGGGGCCTGAGCCTGGCAACTGGGCGTGCGAGCCCGGCCCTATCGGTAAGTCTGATGACATCATCAATGTCCTTGTATGCATCTGGGGCTTCTTCTGATAGGTACTTTTCATGAGTCTCATATATCGCAATGCCCTTCTCGCTTAATTCCCTCTTCACCTTTGCACCATCTATTTCCTCTCTGGCCTGTGTTCTGGACATCGCCCTCCCAGCCCCATGACAAGAGGAACCAAATGCCTGATTAGTCCCCTTTTTCGGACCGGACATTACGAAAGAAGACGTCCCCATATCCCCTGGAACTAGAACAGGTTGCCCGATTCCCCCGAAATCTTCGGATAGCTCATCACTATCCCCTCCGAACGATCTAGTCGCCCCCTTTCTGTGGACACAGCAATTGCAGTTTGAACCATGAACAACGTGCTCCTCAACCCTGGCAATGTTGTGGCAAACGTCGTATATCACATCCACATCAACTTCTGTGCCCATATGAGCCTTTAGTGCCCCTCTTAGGCTTTGAGTCACACAATTCCTGTTCGCAAATGCATAATTTCCAGCGGACCTCATCGCTTCGAAGTATGACTCTCCCTCCCGTGAGAAGAACGGTGCGGAAGCCAACTGTGGGTCAGAAATGGAGATCCCCCAATCCTCCGATTCCCAAACACCGCCATGGTGTCTGTAACGTCCCTCCAGTTCCTTTACGTGCTCAGAGCAGACCTGGTAACCAAGCCCCCTAGAACCGGTGTGGATCATTCCAGTCAACCTCCCTTCTTCAAGGCCAAATGCTCTAGCGGCCCTTTCATCAATGATTTCGTCTACCACTTGAATCTCCAGGAAGTGGTTCCCCCTGCCGATGGAGCCCAGTGCAGACAAGCCCCTTCTCTTGGCAATCTCAGAAATACTACTGGCATCTCCATCCAAATTACCCTTCATCTCCATTCTCGATAGATCATCGTCATGGCCTATGCCAATTTCTGCCGCACCCTTTGCCCCTCCAGCTAGGATTTCATCCAGATCATGGGGACTCAACTTGAAACCGCCCTTCCCAGACTCTCCAGCAGGAATTCTGGCCTTTAGCCGATTTCCAAACTCCTTACTTCCACTCCCAGACTTCTTTCTAGTCAAATGTACTAGGTCTTCCAAACCCAGATCAATAGAGCATAGACGAACTCCACAGTTGATGTCGAAACCAACACCACCCGGTGAGATTACTCCGCCATTTTCTATGTCGGTTGCCACCACCCCTCCGATTGGAAATCCATAGCCTTGATGGAAGTCTGCCATCCCCCAAGCTTCACCAACTACCCCTGGTAGAGATGCGGCATTGGTCAATTGCTCGAGAGACCTGTCATTGCTCTTCCCAACATGTTCCGAATCAGAGACAATCACTGCATCGACAAGCATCCCTCCCCTCTTCTTTATCCTCATTAGAGAATCCCCGTCGGGCTTGAGATAATCCCTCCAGTCCTCCATCAGCCTTTCTGAGAACCCCTATCCTTTCAACACACCGGGAGTAATTCTCGCATTGACTTCAAGACCCGGTATCCAATGGGCTAGCCGAGGGGGACACAGTGACCTTTGGAGAAGTAGAAATTCCCTTCTGGGAAGAATCGGGCCACGTTTGTAAGACCTGCACAATAACCGGCTCCAGATTCTGGACTAGAGATCAGAGTAGGGAAACCTGTGGAGATAGCACAGAGGATCCCTACACATTCATTGGAGAGCCGATCATCGAAGGATTTCAGATCCTTGGAAAGGAACTCAAGGACGCTATGAGGGAAAGATTTCAGGACTTCTTCGAAAAGAAAGGGCACTCCAGAGTTTCTCCATATCCAGTAGTTGCAAGATGGAGGGACGATATCCATCTGACTATAGCCAGTATAGCAGACTTCCAACCCCATGTGACTAGCGGCCTAGTTCCACCTCCAGCAAATCCTTTGGTGATCAGCCAGCCCTGTATAAGGCTCACAGACGTTGCCGCAGTTGGAAGATCTGGAAGACACCTGTCTACATTCGAGATGATGGCCCATCATGCATTCAACAAGTCCAGTGAAGGTAGTGTTGTGTATTGGATTGACCAGTGCGTCAGATATTGCGATGAGATGCTTGTCGAGTCGTTCGGAATTGACCCGAACGAGCTAACCTATGTCGAGAATCCATGGTCTGGAGGCGGGAACGCAGGACCTGCACTAGAAGTTATTGTGGGAGGCCTAGAACTGGCTACACTCGTTTTCATGAATCTGGAAGAGCACGAAGATGGGGATATAGAGATTAAGGGACTAAATTACAGGGAGATGGACTTGCAGATAATCGATACAGGGTATGGGCTCGAGAGGTTCTGCTGGGCTGCTGCTGGAACCCCAACGATTTACGACGCAATATATCCCGAATCTGTGACGTGGCTGAAGAAACTGGCGAGTTTCGAAAAACTCGTAGAAGGTCTAGGTATTTCTGTAGATACGGGGGATCTACTAGGAGAAATTTCCAGACTAGCAGGAATTCTGAATATTGATGTGGGGACAGACGTCGAGTCCCTCTTCGTAAAACTGTCAAGCAGGCTTGGGGAGTCCGGCTTGGATGTATCTATTGAGGACCTCAAACTACTCACTGAGCCGCTCTCAAGCATTTATGCCATCCCCGATCACATGCACGCAATATGCAACATGCTTGGCGACGGGCTTGTCCCCAGTAATTCCAAGGCCGGGTACTTGGTTAGAATGCTGGCCAGGAGAGTTTGCAGGATGAAGGATGATCTCGAACTCGGAGTCTCACTATCAGAACTAGGATCCCATCACATAGATGCCCACCTAGACTTCTCTCGATTCACACAATCCCGAGAGGGAGTCCTACATATCCTAGATCTCGAGGAGAAGAGGTACTACGTAATGCTGAGAAAGGGAGAATCAGCGGTTAGAACGGCGCTTCGTGACCTCCCTAAGGACTCAAGCGAGGCACCAGATGAGGTACTCTTCCGCCTTTCCGAGGAACGTGGATTGAATCCGGAAATGGCCATCTCTATAGCCAATTTATCAGGATGGCCCGAACTAGAGGTCAGAGTCGGTTTCGCTGCAGATATGGCCTCAAGAAACGCTGAGCGTACCAAAGCTGCAGCGAAGGAGAAATCTAGAACCGACATATTCCCATGTAACGATTTTCCAGAAACCTCTAGGGATTACTACGATGATACCAGCAAGACCTCATTCGAGGCAACGGCACTTGCTTGCAATCAGCTCAGCGATTCTCAGGTAAATTCGCTAGAACTTTCTACGGAGGTGAAGGTACCACCGACTCACTATGTTGTTCTGGACAGGACCCTGTTTTATCCGGAGGGTGGCGGTCAATTGGGAGACCAAGGACAGATAGGCAGATCAAGAGTAGTAGACACAAGAATTGAAGGAGACGTGATTTTCCACCTTACAGACTCTGAAGTACCGCTCGGAAAAGTATCTGGAGAGGTTTCATGGGAGAGGCGTAGCCAACTCATGGATCATCACACTGCAGTGCACATCGTAGGAGGAAGCTCAAGAGCACTCCTCGGTCCACACATCTGGCAGGCAGGGTCAAGCAAAGGATTCAGATACGCTAGAATCGACCTCACTCACCACTCCAGACTATCAAGGGAGGAGTTGGACAGGATTGAGGACCACGCCAATTCAATCATCGAAGCAAACATCCCTGTAGAGAAACTAGTGATGCATAGGGCCGAGGCAGACGAGGAATTCGGTTTTGAGATATACCAAGGGGGTCCTCCAAAGCAAGCTGAGATACGAGTGATAAGAATAGGGAATCACGATACACAGGCCTGCGGAGGGACGCACCACGACTCGACCGGACAAATTGGTGAATTACGCATCATTCGCTCCAGTCAAGTCCAAGACGGGGTAGAGCGTCTGCAAATCGTGGCAGGGGACACGGCACGCGAACACGCAAGGGAGCAGGAGCGTCTGCTGAACGAGTCCAGCGAGGTTCTAGGGGTTTCCCCCGAGGACCTCCCCAATGCAGTACTCAGGTTCTTTGAACAGTGGAAATCTCAGCAAAAGAGAATCGAGTCTTTGGAGGCCGAGATTGTCAGATTAAGAACCGATGGAGGGGGGCAAGACTCCGTTGAGAAGGATGGTGTTCGCTATGTTGTTATGGAAGTCGAGGCCGAAATGAAGGCACTGATGTCCATGCTTGGAGAACTAACACGCGATCCATCCAACCCAACCCTGGCCGTCCTAGGAACCAGGGAAGGAGGAGGGAGGATAATAGTCGCCAGTACAGAAGGCTCTCTAGCCGAAGAGAGGCACAATGCAATGGAAATTCTGAACTCTATTTCCTTACACATCAGCGGTGGAGGAGGAGGGAGTAGGACGATGGCACAGGGCGGGGGGTCGAATCCCGATGGAATCCCTCAAGCACTCGATTCGGCACGTGAAATTCTTGGACTGTGAGAATGTGTTTAATCCGATTGAAGCCTCTAAACGCGCAGCAGCCATAGAGTACGCAATTCGCGATGTAGTCGTCCCTGCAATTGAACTCGAGAAACAAGGTCACGAAATAATCCGCCTAAATATCGGAGATCCTCTTGCATACGAAGGACTTCAGACCCCAAGTCACATGATTGAGGCTTACAAGAGCGCGCTTGACTCGCAAGACAATGGTTACGGCCCCTCGTATGGTATTTCCCCGCTAAGGAGGGCAATCGCCTCCGCAGAGAAAAAGAAGGGTTGGAAATGCTCAGAAGACGATGTGTACGTGACACATGGCGTTACCGAGGCACTGCAAATTATCTTCGCTGCATTTCTCGAGCCGGGTGACACTGTACTGGCACCAGGCCCTCACTACCCCCCATACATGGCATATCCGCAGATGTATGGCGCGAAGACCATAGAGTACAAGTTGAATTCACAGGATGGTTGGAAGATAGACATCAACGATATCCGCTCCAAGATGGACGATTCTGTCAGACTCCTGGTCCTCATAAATCCGAACAATCCAACTGGAAACGTCCCGACTAAGCAGGAGATTGATGACTTTATTTCATTAGCACGTGACTTTCCAAGGTGCACCATCATCTCTGACGAGATATACGATGGTCTTGACTTCTCAGGCAACTTCGTCTCTTTGGCGTCACGATCGCAGGATGTACCAGTGATTGTCCTTAATGGCGTCTCAAAGGTATATTTTGCACCAGGGTGGAGAATCGGATACATGGCATGGCACGATCCCTCGGGAGTCCTCTCCAATGTTAGGGATGGGGCTGAGAGACTTCTCAGGAGTCGCCTCTGCGCATCCACTCCAGCACAGTTCGGCTATCTCGCAGGACTATCGGAGGGATCCGATTGGATGGATGGGCATCGTGAAAAAATAAGAAGGAGGCTAGAGTACTCCCTGGAGAGGATAAAATCCATTCAAGGACTCGAATGCCAAGCTCCCGGAGGGGCATTCTACCTGTTCGTGAAAATCACAGATCCCGTGCATTCTGCAGACGACAAGAGATTCGTATTGGACCTCCTCCATGAGAAACACGTCCTGCTGGTCCACGGGTCCGGATTCTCTCCAGAGATGGGGAAGGGGCACTTCAGAATGGTCTGCCTCCCTGAAGTGGAATTGCTTTCAGAAGCCTTTGATCGAATTGAGTCTTTTCTGAATGGCTCATGAGTACTACTCACTAATGCAGCCTTTTCTGATATTTTTCCATAGGTCAAACCCCGTCAATCATTATAGCCGAATGCAATTTGCATGAAACGCCCTCTACGAGGGCGGGGTATTCTAATGGCTTTGACTCACAACCAATATGCCGTTGCTGCGATTACCGCCACACTCTGTTTGGCAGGCCTGTACACGGTTGTAGGGGCCGGTCTTTCCAGTACCGATAGGGGGGGATTCGAATCAGCGGTGGAAGATTTGGAACTAAAAGAGGGGAACCAGAGAGTATGCCCTCCGGATGTCCCAACTATTGGATGTGATTGGGACGGAGATGGAATCGCAGATAGGATGGAGAGCACGTTATACGGTACTAATTGGCAAGAGGCAGATACGGACGGGGACGGGCTCGATGACGGCTGGGAAATAGAGAACGGACTAGACCCATTGGATACGGGGGAACCTTGTATCACCATAGGGGAAGGACTTACCGAAGTAGAATGCGAGGATATTCCAGTTGCAACAGTAGACACCGAGAGGGAAACCGGGGAGCAGAATGAGACATTCCCAAATCCAGACAACGGTCCACTGGGCGACCCCGACCGGGATGGTCTGACCAATCTTGACGAGGCCGAGCTAGGTACAAACCCACGCCTGAAGGATACCGATGGGGACGGCCTTAATGACCGCTGGGAGTCGGAGCACATGCACGAAGTTACTACTCCCTCTGGAATAGTTGTGCTACTTGACCCGCTGGATGGAAACTGGAACTGCCCTCTACTGACTCCTTCTGTCAAGGCCGAAATCAAGTTGGACATTGGGGACGATTTGTGGGAGGAGATGGGCTCTCAGTTCGGACACTCCTGCGACGCCATCCTGGATTTGGAGCAACCAGAGCCAGACACTCTCAGGAACTTCGTCGAGGAAAAATATGACACAAACCCCCGTGCAGCAGACAGCGATGGAGATCTTATTGACGACTTGGTCGAGATTTCCACTCACCTTGTCGACCTGAAGTCCTTCTGCGGCAGACCTACCTTCGGAACTCTCACCCTTCCAGCCCCCCACCTGAGGGCGTTCGCCTCGGAGATCGTTTTCACCGCCCAAGAGCTACCAAACGGAGGAGTTCAAACCACCCTACAGAAGAAGAACCCCCTGGATAATCCGAACTGGTTCAATGAGGACATGGATGGGGATGGCAGGCTGAATGGTCCGGGGGACTGGGATACGGACGGGGATGGTATGCCGGACGGATTCGAATTCTGCTATTCCTTCAACTCTGACTACAATTGGTTCCTGAACCCCGCTAACTCTACCGACGCATATGGGGATAACGATGGAGATGGACTGAACAACGTAGAGGAATTCTCCGTTTCTTACGACTGGGGGCCATCCAACTTCACCAACCCTCTTGATCCCGATACAGATCAAGACGGCATGCCCGATGGGTGGGAGTTCCAAAGTGGGATCCATCCCAACGATGGAAGCAATGCCGATGAAGACCCAGATTTCGATGGTTACGATGCCGATGGGGACGGCGCAGTTACCTACAAGGACATGATTGGGGCCACTACGATAGAGAGGATCGATGTAGTACCCGGGCAGTACGTACAAGCCAATAACACGATTCTGTGGGTCCGAACCGTCGTTGACAGCAACTATGTCAACATCCCAGTGAAGACTGATACTCCCGGTTGGGTTTACCATATTCATGTAGAGGTTGATGACGAAGTCAGAAGCAGGCTCCAGGAACTTGTTACCGTCGTGGAGCAGCATGAGAGGTTCACCAACCTAGACGAGTACAATGCTAGAGATCGAGACGGAGACGGGGTAGTCGATGGCAGGTCCACAGACCCACTCGATTCGGATACTGACGCCGATGGGCTAATCGACGGGATTGAGGTGATTGGCTGGAAGATTCGAATCGTAGACTTCGGGGTACGTGAAGTCATAGTGAGATCAGATCCGGGCGTTTTCGATACAGATCGAGACGGACTTTCCGACTCTGTAGAATACTACGAGACATTCACAAATGCCACGGACAAGGATACCGACAATGATGGTCTGGAGGACTACAGAGAAGCCGTAGACGGACACCCATGGTACGACAACGGCTCTCTAGTCTACTACTTCACGAACGCATCCGCGTTTGACACCGACAACGACGGATTGGAGGACGGAGAAGAGGTCGTCGATGGACAGGACCTGTACATCACCCATGGGAATAATGCAGATACCGATAACGACGGCCTGAACGATGGAGACGAAGTCCTATTCGTCCCACGACCGTGGCAGAGTGCCACTAATCCACTCCTAAACGACACCGACGGCGATGGTCAGCCAGATGGGTGGGAGATGCAGGTTTTCTCCGTCCAAGAGAATACCAACAGTCACAGCCTCTGGATCTCCAAGACTAACTGGCTCCCGCCAGGTTGTGAGTCAATGATGGAGTGCGGAAAGGGGCCAGGAGGTTGGATCTGGGTGAACTACGTCTCCGGATTCTCCTCATTAGGAGATAGAAATGATGACGGGATACTCGATCCTCACTACTTCCTGTATGAGATGAATCTGTCTGGATTCAACATTCCAGATGAAGGAAGGTGGGCCCTGGACCCTTCCTTCGGTTCACCGGTGGACTCTATCTACGATATCGATAACGACACTCTACAAAACTCACTTGAGGCTCCCGATAGGTGGGACACCAATCCCGTAGACCATGACTCAGACGGGGACAAGCTTCCCGATGGTTGGGAGGTTAGGTTCTCCGAGGAGGCAATAGAACTGGGTCTCGTAGATAACAACACCCTCAACGCACTCGGATCACGTGGCCCCATGGATCCAAGGATGCCCGACTCAGACTTGAATGGAATCAACGATGGTAACGAGGATATGGACAATGACGGGTTAAACCGAACAATTCTGATGTACCGATACTGTCCTGGATGGGATAATCCTCAGGACTTCGAGTGCCACATAGACCCGTACGGCCCCGGTTCAGCATTCTACGATGACTTGGAGAACTACACCAACTTCGAAGAGTACGAGAATGGAACCAGCCCGATAAACAACGACACAGACGGCGATAAATGGAACGACGGGTCCGAGGTGTATCATCAGGACCAAGATGACGACGACATGTGGTCTGGATGGGAATACTACTTCGGTTACGATCCAATGGATCCTTCCGACTCAATGATAGACTCTGACGGCGATGGCTTCGTGAACAAGTGCGAGAGCAGATGGAATACCAATCCTAAGGATCCAAACAGCTTCCCATCTCAGGGAGAGCTGTGCAATAACTACGAATGAAACTAGTCTACGTTGAACTTTTGGAAGACCTCATTCGTAGTCATACTCACTCTGATGAAGGTAGTGCACTTTGGTAGGTCCTTTATCCTCCTAGCACCTACATAGGAACAAGCCGACCTTAACCCCCCTAGGATCGATTGAACAGTAACCTCCAACGGTCCCCTGTAGGGGACCCTGACTTCTTTCCCCTCAGGAGCCCTGTGGTCGGCTATCTCCCCATAGTGTGTCTCCATTGCTTTGGCCGAGGACATCCCGTAGAATGACTTGTAAGAACCCCCACTATCTTCGATCAATTCCCCTCCTGACTCATCATGACCCGCTAACATCCCTCCGAGCATGACAAAATCGGCCCCTGCAGCGAAAGCCTTTGCAACATCTCCCGGTGAAGAGCAGCCCCCATCTGACATGACGTGACCATTCAGGCCGTGAGCAGCATCAGCACACTCGGAAATGGCAGAAAGTTGCGGGTATCCCACTCCAGCGACCTTTCTAGTCGTGCAAACCGAGCCGGGCCCGATTCCAACCTTGACAATATCTGCACCGGCTAGGATAAGAGCTTCTGTCATCTCTCTAGTAGCAACGTTACCAGCAATGATTATCTTTTCTGGAAATGCTCTTCTAACCTTCTTCACGAAGTTAAGGAAGACTTCTCGATATCCATTTGCTACATCTATGCATATCATCTTCAGACCCTTATTGGTGGCCATTTTCCGCTCCAATAATTCGAAACTCTCATCCGTGGATCCGCAAGTCACCGCAACGAACTCAGAATCAACTCCGTTCTCCCAAGCATCGGAGAACTCCTTCGTAGAGTAGAACTTCTGGGTGCAGGTCAGCATTTTGTGCCCCTGTAGAATTTCTGCAATTGAAAACAGCCCAGTTGTATCCATGTTTGCAGCAACTATTGGCACTCCATCCCAGGTTTCTTCGGTGTGCCTGAAAGTGAACTCTCTTACCAGGTTTACATCAGACCTCGAAATCAAGGTACTCCTCTTCGGCCGAATTAATACATCATCAAATGTAAGCTTCAGATCACGCTCGATTCGCATATGACCTTACTACTCGAACGAAGGTGGACTTATGACTGTAATGCGTCAATCGGGAGATTTTGGTGCTCGTGCCGGGATTTGAACCCGGGTCGACGGATCGAGAGTCCGACATGATGGACCGAACTACACCACACGAGCGGCAATTCATCGAAAGGCGACCTCTTTTCAAAAGGTTGCATACTGGAGACAAGTAAAATTTCACTTTCACTTTCACTATCGCCTCTTTTCCCTCAGTTAATATCCAAATGAACCGACACCCGATCATGATGAATAGGAAAATGACACGTACTTTGCTGAGATACAGGAAGAGGCCGGAACCGCATCGAGTGGTTCCATTAGCCAGTTTGAATCGTACCGAGAGCAAATCTGAGATGGTAAACATGACCTCGATTGTAGATAATTCGGGAAACATAGCCGATAATCGAACATGGAAGCCCCTTAGGGCAAAAACAGCTCCAATAGAGATCAGCCCTAGCAGTTGGGCAGGACTGCACAGTAGGATGATGGCCACAATGCCCCTGAAAGCGGAGGTATCATGATGTCCAGGACCCGCAGATTAAGGGAGGAAGTAGTTTCCCTACTAGGGGAAAAGGAAACAGCGAACACTGTCGAGATATTCGATCATCTAAATGAGAGATTTAGGTGGGGCGCAACCATGAACCAAGTCGGAAACATAATGTCCAAGGATTCCCGGTTCTCCAAAGTCGGGCATATCAGGGGTCCATTCAGAGGTAGTGTATACACCGTCTGTGTATGGGGCCTTTCTCACGATGAAATTGCCGTGGCTCAACATTAGCCGGGGAAGGAATGAAGTCTTGGCACCTTGACAATGACTTGTGAGTGCGTACCGGACTCTTGCCCCGTGGGCAGCATTGTTCAGATCTGGCAACTCTGTAACGGCGATATTCGGGGTGGCATTGGGATCAATTTTAGCGTCTCAGGGACTTCCTAGCGGAGACTTCGCTATCATTACGGCTTTGCATTGCCTCTCCGTGATGACATTCATGTTCTCTTGGAACGCATTGAACGACTACCTGGATATCGAGATAGATCGAATCAACAGGCCAGACAGGCCGCTCCCATCGGGGGAGATTTCTGAAGTTGCAGCTAGGAGAGGGATCCTATCTACTGCAGTACTCTCAGCCTCCTTTCTGGTAGTCGCAGCCTACGTCTCTCATAGTGGAGAAATAGGTCTAGATGGGTGGCTTCCATCGCTTGCAATCTGGATGATGGCACTCCTTCTTCTATTCAACTATGAATCCCCATCAAAACTAAGTTTTAGGATGAAGGACAGAGGCCTACCTGGAAATTTGGCCATCAGTATGTCCGTGGGCTTGGTAATTATTTTCGGTGCGGCTAGCGTTTCTGATCCTCTTGATCAGAGAGCGTGGTCAGTTTTTATTGTAGGATTTCTGTATAATTTTTCTCGGGAGATTGTAAAGGACATTGAAGACATGGGTGGAGATAAAGGAAGAGAAACCTTTGCAATTAGAGTAGGAGAAGAAAGAGCGAGTGCGTTAGCCGCTCTGGTTCTTATCGTGGCTCTAGCTGCAATGCTGGCTCCCTTCTCACCCATATTGCAAATTTTTACTGATTGGCACGTAGCATTCGTGATCCCCTCTGTAGTTACGCTAATGATGGTCAAACCAAAGCTTCTCGCATCGGAGCATCGTAACGCCCAGAAACTAATCAAGACCTCAATGCAACTCTGTTTGATTGCTTTCTTAGTGATATCGCTAATTCCAAGCTAGCGTAATTCCCAATAGGTCTGCCAAGCGACTTCGTTACACAGAAGCGTTAGTATCGACATTTGCGCCCACATTCTGTTTTCGGCTTGATCAAAAACTACGCTATTAGGCGAGTCCATCACTCCGTCTGTTACCTCTTCTCCTCTGTGTGCAGGAAGGCAGTGCATGAAGATGTAATCATCATCAGCATTCGAGACCAATTCTTCGTTTACCTGAAAACCATCGAATGACCCCATCTTTCCATCCATATGCTCTTCTCCCATGGAAACAAAAACGTCTGTGTATATTGCGCCTGCCCCCTCAACAGCCTCTTTAGGATCATTAACCCCTTCTATTTTCGACCCTGTTTTCTTAGCTATTTCTAAAGCCCTTGAAATCACAGAATCGTTCGGCTCAAAACCTTGTGGCGTTGCGAAAAAGATATCATATCCCAGAGTTGCACACCCAAGAACCAAATCATGAAGGACATTGTTCCCGTCTCCAACCCAAGCAACATGGCCATTCATTTTATCCGAGTTTTCTACTATGGTCATCATATCAGCTGCAGCCTGACAAGGGTGATGCATATCAGAGAGGGCGTTGATTACTGGAACCATTGAATGTTTAGCTAGTTCAGCAACGTCGTCATGACCGAAACACCTGTAGGTAATGCAGTCCATGTACCTAGAGAGAACAGCAGCAGTATCTGCGATGGTCTCACTAGTTCCTAGTTGGATGTCTCCAGCAAGCAGTGTGAGGGGCTGACCGCCCAGCCTACTAACGCCAACCTCGAATGATACCCTAGTCCTCGTTGACGGCTTCTCGTAAATCGAGCCTATTGCCATTCCATCTAGAGGTTTGAAGTCATACAGTGCCTCTTCATCGTTCTTTATTCTGATTGCCCAATCGATGATTTCCGAGAGCCTATCCGATAAATCATCAATAGCTAGAAGGTCGATTTTCGAGTCACTGCCTCTCATGTTCTATATCTCCTGCGAACCCATCCTTGGCATCTGACATTCCTCCAAATATGTTTTGTGCGAAACTCAGCACATCTGCTTGGCCCTCTTCCATCTCACTGGATATCGGTATTAGCCCAGGCTGAATCGCCGCATGCTGCATCATCCTAAGTTGGCCTATCGCAAACTCGGCTCTCTGCCCTCCTCCGTCAAATCCGCTATGATTTGCCGATTCTTCAAACAGCGCTGCCTCTAGAACATCCAGGTTCTCTCCCCACTCTAGGATTCTTTCCAGCGTCTCAGGCTCCAATAAATCAGATTTGGACAGGAAGTTAGCTGTCGGTAGCCCTAGTCTGAAGTGAACAATCGAAGAGAGCAACATCTGGGAAACGAACCCACTCGGAGTACTGGAAAGTAAAGGATCGAAAAGGAAAATCAAGCATGCCCTACCCTGTCCAAGAACATGTACTAAGTGGCTAGATGCCTCTCTGAATGCAAAAAGCTCCACTTGACCAGGAGTATCTACTATCATAATATCTCCTGCAAGCCCCTCAATCTCCTCGAAAACCTCCACAGCCTGAGAAGCAACTAGATCTGCAGCAAGTATCTGGGCGCCATTGGGCCCAAGGTCGTACTCATCCATTACTTCAGAAAGAGATATCAAGTCCCTGACATCAAACTCTGGATCATAATGGACCCTTTCAGCACCAGGATCAAGATTAATCGCTAAGACATCGATGTCCAAGAATCTAGCCCATCTCTGAAAAGACGTAACCAACGAACTCTTTCCAGCACCAGCTGTTCCCACAACGAACAATACCGGCGGGGTAGTCCCATCGTTAGAGCTCATAGAACTCCGAGAACGTTTCCGTCTTCAACGTTCTTAGGTAAACTACAGATTTTCCTAAGCAGGTAACGATTAAACGAACCTGTCACCCGTGAGTGTATACCCTGAGGCTCATTTCATGGTTGAAGATTCAGATTCTCCTGAAGAAGAGGAAGACGGAGAAAAAAAAGAAAATGAGCCAGTCTACCCACCCCCGCCTCCACCTGGCTTGGGAACGACCCCCCCTCCTCCTGGAGATTTCCAACCCCCACCTCCCCCTCCTGGGTTTCCAGAACTTCCTAACGACGCCGAATCAGTTTCTACGGAGGACTCACAAACCATAGATCACGAAGCGGCCAGAAGGATGCTTCTGGGACTCGATGAACCAAATGATGCGATGGACGGGGGCGAAGTATCACAAGAAACTCCCCAGGAACCAGTTGAACCAGAAAATTCTGTCGATGAGGTAGAAGACCCGTCTGGGGAAGATCAAACACTCCCGCCGCCAGTATTCTCCGAAGAGCCCGAGGAAGAGGGGGAGGAATCACCTCCGCCACCTCCCATGGGGTTCGAAGCGCCCCCCCCGCCGCCAGGGTTCTCCGAAGAGCCCGAGGAAGAGGGGGAGGGATTCCCTCCAATTCTCGATGAGATTCCGGTTGAGAGCGATATTTCGTCTATAGATTCGCTGGCTGACTCCTTGTCCCTTCTAGAGGATGAATGGGAACCAGAGTCAATTGATCAGGAAATAAGCCAATCAGAAGTAGCCCAAGCAATAGACTCATTCGAACTGGTTAGCGAACCCGTGTTAAATCAACCAGATGAGACAAAGACGCCCAGACAATCCCCATTCCTGAGATCTTCGTCAGAAGTAGACTCTATTCCCGGGGACAAACTACATGCTACGCTAAGTGAAACGGAAAAATCAGTACTGAACCCAGACGGAACAATAAGGAAACAGTTCATTGATGGGGAGCTTATTCTGAGGAACTCAAGTAAGAAACATAGGGCTTGGGATATTGAGGTTCATCTAGAATCAATAGACTCTACAGATTTCGGAGATCGAGTCTCATCTGTGAAGGAGCTAGATCCTACCGAGGAGACGGCGATACCTTACACTGCCTCTGGACCAAGAATGTTGGTTCTGAAGGAGTCGATAGATACCGAGAGCTCCAGAGACGAGGAGCCAAGCCTATCAATGGTCTTCTCAGACTCTCCTCAGGAAATAGAGATTAATATTGAAATTGAAAATGTCTCACCGGCTCCACTTTACGATGTAGAGGTTAAGAGGACCATTCCAGAATCTTTCATTCTTCCAGATGACAGCGTCTACAGTGTCGAGAAAGACTCAGTTGTTTGGGATATAGGTCGGATGAATATAGGGGAGAAAAGAAATTTAGCCATCTCCGCGAAAGTAAACACAGAATCTGTTGAAAAGATAAATGCGGGAGTTACTTCAGCAACTTACTCCTCAGAGGCAACAGTCTCCAGAGCACGATTCGACAGGGTGATCGGATCGGGACGTCAATTTTCATATGTAAACGCAGAAGAGGATGACAGACCAGGTGTGTGGCACTGTACTTGTGTCTTCGAAAATAAATCATCATTCGTAGTCTCACTTTCTGGTGCAACTGTAAGACTAATAGGAAGGGACGATCCAATATTGGAAGTTTCAGATATTAGGCAAGATGTTCCCCCAGAGGGTAAATGGGACTCTATGGTGAAGAGAGTTGAATCTGATGATCAACCAAGCTTCACTCAGGAAATTAGATTCTCAATTCTTCCAAGGGTTTCAGTACAATCTTCTGGAATCGTGGAATTGAAGGAACAGCAGCTCACGGTTCTTGACGCGGCTCTTCAGAAGAGGTTTGACAAGTCGCGGATAAAATCATACATCTCATCCAAGGTTGAAACAGTGATTACCCTTGAGAACACCGGAACCTCTGAGATTAATGTTCTACGAGCTCTTGATGATATTCCAGGGATTTTTGACACTCCAAACACAGAAGATGTTTCCATAGAGATAGAGGGTACTGAACTCAAACAGGAGCAATACAGAATTGATCTGGTAAATGGGACACAATTAGAGGAGAAACATCTCTCACCGGATAGGGAGGGTAACGCCCTAAGGATTACAATAGGTACTTCTGCTCCATTAGGCTTACAACCAGGTAAGGCAGTAGTAATCAGGTACCCTCTTTTAGCACCCGATCCCTCTCCTAGAAATGAGTTACTGGTTGCTCCGATAAAGGTCGATTTCAGCTCAGAAAGATTCGGACCAGTCGCCACCAGAATGGTAGACAGGCCTCCGATAATTTCAGTAGTCCACAAAAGGAGGAACATCAGTACAGGGAAGGAGGTCTTCCCAGGCGGGAAACCAGGGCAATACGAAATAATGCTAATGTTCCACAACAGTTCTGATAGCGCACTAGATGACCTCGCTCTTCACGATATCGTGCCCGGGACGTTCTCCATAGAAGAATCAGTTGTCCGCTCCGATAAGGACGGAGAAAGGGACTCTTCGATAACAAAGGAGTCTGCAAGGGATGGCACTCAGGTAACTTGGGCGATAGGGCGAATTCTTCAGGGAGAGAGAATAGAAGTCCTGTATACGATTCAAGGAGATCCAGAGGCAGAGTACAAGGTATCCGATGCTCAGGATTTCCATGGTGCCACATTTGGTGACGAGGTGGACGAGGAGCCAAATGTGCCACAATGGCTGGAACAACAAGAAGAGGAAATGCCATCCGCATCCAAGGACGCTATAGAAGTAGAACACCAAAGCGAACCAGTGGTCGAAGAAGAAACCGAGGATAACGAGGACGAGGTGGAATCAGAACCAGAGGCCGAAAAACAGAAGCAATCGGAAGAATCTGAGGACAAATCAAACACATGTCCGGCATGTGGATTCGAAGTGGGAATAGGATCTTCGATATGTGTTGTATGCGGGCACACACTTTCCTGACATATTGTAGTCCTCATCTCTCCATCACCGAAGTGTTATTCTCACTCCTTCGTGTCGATGTGATATGGCACCAGCAGAATCGGGAGGGGATGCCCAAGCAGATGCCATGGCATCGATGATGCTTCCCATGTTGTTGCTCCTTGGGATGATGGTCATGTTGATGTTCTATCCTGGGCTAAGAGTCGGACTCTCAGATACAGCAGGGTCGGTACTCGAACCTATGCTACCCTTCCATCAAACCTACTTTGTTCCAACAGTTTTCATTGTCGGATCATCAATTATGGTCGTTAATACAATCATTCGCTCATTCTTCATGGACCCACTACAGCAAGCCCACTTCTCGCACAGGAGTAGACAGATTGGGAAGCAACTCAGAGAAGCAAGGATGGCTAGAGACACAGCTATGGCAGATAAGATGCAAACGATACAGCTTGAGATGATGCCCGAGCAAATGAAGATGCAATCCTCGATGATGAAGCCAATGGTCTTTACAATGGTATTCATAATTGCAATATTCAGTTGGATGGCGGGTTCCGTGGAATCATTCAGAGTAGGATTCGTCAGCTTGCCGTGGGACCCCATGTGGAGTTTCAATGCCCGAGTACTCTGGATATTCCCGGCTTGGATTGCTACTTACATAGCAATGAGTGCTCCTTTGGGAAGAATTCTGGACAGACACATCAAGATTATCCGCTTCTCTCGGCATCCTCTGGTACTGTCAGGGGAGACCATCCCAGAGCCTCTAATGCACATGCTCGATGATGCAAAGGGGAAGTCCGCATCATCGTCAGTTAGAAGATCACAGAGGAGGGCGGGACCAAGGAAGACAGGGGGGCATTCCAAGAATAGCGACCAGAGACGTTCGGGAAATAAGCATGTAGCGCCTCCTCGAGAGGGTTCAAAGTGCAAAATTTGCAATTCTGATATGATTTCCAGAACCCCAAAGGGACTTCTTAGATGCGACGTGTGTAGAAGCGAGTGGAGATGAGCACTTTGCTAAAGGTGACAATCAGCGGTCCCCCAGGAAGTGGGACCTCCACACTGGTGGCCAAGATTGTAGAATCCAGAGGATGGAGATCCATGAATGGCGGCGACGTTTTCAGGGAAGAAGCCCGATCTCGCGGCCTATCCGTAGAGGAATTAAGCGCAGAAGCAAAAGAAGACACTGATGTAGACAGGCATCTAGACGAACTTCTCCAGAAACGCATGTCATCCCCAGAATCTCCCGAGATTGTGGAGAGCAGACTCAGTGGCTGGTGGGCCCATAAGAAAGATCTCGAATGCCTAAGAGTTTGGGTGAGCGTTTCGGACAAAGAGAGGGCACGGCGTATTCAGAAGAGGGAAGGGGGCGAGTTCGATCATTGTCTTCAGCGTTCCCAGCAGAGACAGGAAGATGACATGGATAGGTACTCGTCACTATATGGCATAGATTTGGATGATATGTCGCCGTATCACCTCGTTATCGACGCAGATAGCAAGGATGAGTCTGAAGTATTCAATGAAGTAGACGCCATACTGGAAAGGTGAAATGATGGATTCGGAAATATGGTCAATCGATCCTTCGGCGAAAACCAACAATTCCTTTGGTTGCAATCCCGAGGAAAGACCATTGGAAGAACTCCTCGAATGCGGGATTATTCTGGTGGACAAACCTCCCGGGCCGTCCAGCCACCAACTAGCAGCATGGGCTCGCTCTATGCTAGGGATAAATCGAATAGGACATGGTGGGACGTTGGATCCATTTGCAACCGGGCTACTCACCCTTCTTTGTGGTAGATCGACAAAGATTACCGCGGAACTCCTAAGGAAGCCAAAGAGTTACATTGCTGTGATACGTTTCAAGAAACCAGTTCCGGAAGATGAACTAAAGTCCCTGGTAAACGCGATGAAAGGCGAGATATTCAATGTCCCACCGAAGGAATCTGCAGTAAAGGTCCAAGTCAGGACAAGGGAGGTTTCTGAATCTAGACTGGTGCAGACAGAAGAGGGGGATAGGGTGCACTTGCTCTCGATCAGCTGCGAGGCTGGAACCTACATCAGGACCATGATTAAGGATCTGGGCCTCCTTTCAGGGAACAAATGCGAGCTATTGGAGCTTCATAGGTCCAGGAGCGGGCCCCTTGAGGATCAAATGGCATGCTCGATGCAACAACTCGCAGATGCAGTCTTCCTTTGGAAGGAGCATGATGACCCCAGAGGACTGGGGAGACTGGTCTGCCCTGTAGAAACGGTGCTAAACGACATTCCTAGGATTGTGATTAAGGATGGGGCGGTGTCGGCCCTTTCGCACGGAGCCCCACTTGCTAGGCCCGGAGTAGTCTCAGTCCCGAAAGGACTACCACTTGGCTCGACGGTCTTGATATCTAGCCTAAAGGGGGAGGCTGTAGCAATCTCCGAACTTTCGGTCCACTCCGACTCTATACCAGATATGAGATCCGGTCAGATAGCATCACCAAAGACAGTGATAATGCCACCTGGGACATATCCGCAGACTTGGTCGAAGGATTAGATCGCCTACGCGGTCTCATGCTCTTCGTATATCCACTCGTCTGTTTCCAGCCTAATTTTCAATACCATCATTTTTCACACACACCACCGCATTCGCGACCTAAGCCACTAGCGCGGTAGTTTGTTTTCGCTCTCGGTCCTTGTATAACTATTGCCTATTTTGCTCAGATTATCGGCCAAACGTAGGCCAGTAGCGGTACATTACCGCCACTACTTCCTTCGTTGGAACTCCTTCTTGGGTGATTTCGGACTCATCTGGAAAGCTGCCAGCGAAAACAGAATCGCCACTACTGATAAGGCCACTATGGTCGAACCCGCATTCCCATCCTCAGACCCAGTACTTGGGTCTCCAACTGGGAATTCTACAGAATGAATGTTGTTCCCTTCGATTGTCTCTTCAATCGAGTTCGTTCCGTCTATCTCAACGGTGAAGATGGCTACTTCAGAAGCCCCAATCAGTTGGATGTCGCAAGTCGCCATAGTCAGGCCCCCAGGGTCTAATTCCGAAATCGAGCCCGTTCCAACAAGAATCCCATTCAGCATACAGTAGAATGATACATTCTGAGCAGCCGTCCTTCCTTGATTACGGATGAATCCAATCACCTCTACTACATCCCCATTATCTAGATCAGCCGCCTCTACTCCTCCGATCCTTATTTCCATAGACTCTACTAGTAGATCAGGTTTAGAGGTCACAATGATTACCACGTCTCTAGTGATCATTGAATTTCCGTCAGTGACGGAAATCGTTAGTATGTGTTCGCCGGTTTCTACCGGTTGTAAGAATATCTCACCTGTATCGTTTACTGAGGCCCAGGATTTGCTAGTGGTTATGGAGAGAGACTCCGTGTCCGGATCGAAAATTTCTGGAACAATGACTCCGGAATCACCCAGTTCGATGTACAGAATCCCCGGGACATAGACAAACTCCGGGGGGTCTTTGACCGGTTCTACTTCCACGAAGAAAGAATTGGTCCAAGAGTTCCCAACCTCATCAATCACTTGAACAAAAACCTCGGCATTACCACTTGCCTCATCTTCTGGCTCAATCATCAGAAGTCCTCCTTCGCCGTAAGCCAGGAGGGTGCTATTGTCAGAACTATGTGCCCTGACTTCAAGGCTCTGCGGCTCTGTGATGTCATCACTGCAAATTGAATAGACGGAGATTATCTCTCCGCCTTCGTCCTCGATGAGGCTTACATCGGCGATTTCCTCACAGTTTGGATCTCTATCCCACTCTAGCGAGAATCCCCCGGAAATTGACATCGACCCTATGTGAACAACTGTGTTCTCTGAAGTTCCATTTGATGACCATTGGAATCTTGCAGCAACTCCTATTCTGAGGGCCTCACCTTCAGATGGGAGAGCATGTCCAACGGGCACGGCGAACTCGAACTCTCCAGAGTCCATTTGCTCCGTATGTACGAGAAATGACCCTATGGCGAATCTGATATTACTCGACTCGCTCGAGAGACCAGCAAAACCACCTGAAATCCTGCCACTGACAATTAGGTGTGGGTCGTTCAAGTCAACCCTAGAACCAGAGATGCAACCATCTTCCACTAGAACTCTGAAATCAACGATTTCAGCCTCTCCTCCAACTAGATCGCCAGAATCAATCTCCACATACTCTCCGCCCGTACTCTCATCAGAGAACCAAATGCTGTGATTCCCTACTCCAGAAACATGCACTCTTCCTATTTTCTGGTTGGATGGTGCTGAAACCTGGAATTCCCAAATCCCACTCTCCTCTCCACTAGGGATGAGTCCACACGTGCTATGTTCAAGTCCTGAGATTACTCCTTCGTAGGTACTAATGTCGAAAACTGGCACTTCTTCCAGTATTGATGAGTGCTCTGCTCTTGCGTTTTCGAAAGAGAACCAAGGCTGGTGGTACTTCACCCTCAATCCTACAGCATCGACCCTGACCTCGGAGTCATCAGCTCCTTGGTTGTCAGAAACGTAGTCCACATTGAACTGGGTTTGCTCCAATTTCGACCAATCCCAGTCCAAGTGACCATCCAGGTTCACCACAAGCGGGTTACTCATGCGATTAAGTGGCCCTAGAGTTCTCGCAAACGTAGTCACGAGAATGTCAGAACCGTGGTTCTGCATAATCACATTCACCTCATCTGAAGGAAGCGCATCTGGGATGGAGAAGTGCAATACCAGTGAGACATGTTCAATTTCCATAGAATTCAGTCCAGAGTAACTGTATCCGCCCATTGTTATGTCCGGACCCCTGGACCACGAGTAGAATCCATCCGCTTCCCCGAATGTGGCGTTACAGGAACTGCATCCACTGCTTGCCCAAGAAGTGTATTCAGCGAAGTTGTCCGGCCTGGCATGAGTGAAGGACATCTCGCCATCTGCCACCATTCCAATGGTGTACTCTGCCTGATCAGTTGAGAAACCGGTAGTAGTTACGAAAGACCACTCTGAGGGGCTTTGGAAACTCCCGGCCTCCAGAATTTCTACTTCCTCTGAAGATATTACAGTATCTCCACAGGCTACAGGAAGGGTCAGGGAAGTTAGGAATAGTGCCACAAGAACTGAAGCCGCCCTGCAATATCCCATGGGACCAACGACGGCTTTCCCCGCTTCAAGGCGTTGGTGTTCGGCTTCTAGCGAATCTTGCAAAACTGTTGAAATACGGGCTGACTCACGCCCAACTTAATTCTGGCTGTGATGGTGTAGCGGTTAGCACGGTGGGTTGTGGTCCCGCCGGCCCGGGTTCGAGTCCCGGTCACGGCCCCAGAGCTACTGCTTCTCCAGGTTATCTTTGCTGATTTGATGCCCCATTCTCGTGGCCTTGGTGGATAGATAATCCAAGTTTCCTTCTCCTACGCCAGCTACTAATTCCATCCTCTCTACTACGTTTATGCCATATTCAGAAAGCTGCTCAACTTTGTCTGGATTGTTGGTCATCAAGTTCACCTTCTCTATCTCCACTGAGTCAAGGATCTCCGAGGCTATCCCGTAGTCTCTAGCATCGGCTGGGTGGCCTAGCATTAGATTGGCATCTAGTGTGTCAACTCCTCTGTCCTGCAGGTTATAAGCCTGGATCTTGGCATGCAGGCCTATCCCTCTTCCCTCCTGGCGAAGATACACCAGACATCCCCACCCTACATCTTGTATCATTCTGAGTGCAGTTTGTAACTGCGGACCACAGTCGCACCTAAGACTCCCGAAAGCATCCCCAGTTAGGCATTCTGAGTGTACTCTTACAAGCACGGGGTCTGGACCCCCCATGTCTCCTAGAAGTAGGGCAACGTGATCCAGACCAGTCTCCTCCTCGTGGAATACCCTGATTCTGAAATTTCCATGCTCTGTGGGCAGGTGAGCATCGGCAGGTACCTCTCCCAGCTCGGCAACCCTCGCGGTGCTCATGCCATTTCCAATTGAAGCGACCATTTCAATACTATAGGTCACCAGTCACATTGGCTATGAGAAACCTGAATTCCCCATCCTCTTCTTCTACTCTCTCGAGGATTACACCTATTCTGTCACATAGGGCAGGGATATCGTGAAGGGTCTCCGGATCGTCGCATAACACCTCGATTACTTCGCCATCGTCGCAGTGTTTCAGCACTCTACGAGTCTCATGAACTGGGATTGGACATAGGAAACCGATCAGGTCGATCCTCCTCGTGCCCTCCTTTTCCATGCCACCTCCATCGCGGCGTTACGCTTCAACCATCCTAGTTCTTGGAGAACTTGAACTCTTGATCTTCCCACGCCTTCATGTAATTGATAGCAGTAGTTTCGTCTGGGAGCATTTGCCTCCCTCTTATGGGCCCATTCTTGGCATCATTCCACCTCTCCAAGAATACCTCCTCTCCCCAATCGTCCATGAACATAGGTCTGATGTATGATGATCTGCAGACTGCCCTAGTATTCCCTAGGTCGGCTGCTACGGTATCTATCACTGCTAGCATCGTGGCCATCCTGTCTTTCTCGCCATCTCCAGGGAGCTTCCCCGACTCGGCCAACTTTGCTAGCCCCTCTGTCCCCTTCAGATACCTGCCACACCATTCCACGTATGGGGGGAAGCCATCTTTCTCAGACCTCTTAATTGCCTCTCGGTGTAGCTTCGGTAACTCGTTGATATCCTTCTTGCTAGCATCAGAAACCATTGCCAGTCTAGCAGCGGTCTTCCATGATGCGGCCCATGTTCTGAAGTCCTTGGCGGTGTATCTGTTATCCATCTTATCATTTAGATAGTCGTTGATATGTTCAGCCTTGATGTCGTAGTCATTTCCGTGCTCGTCAACGTATCTGAATATGTCTTGCTCCTTGTCCTTCCCACCCACCTTGGCGGAGTCTTCGATCAATTTTGCAATCTCGGGATGTCGGATGTACAGCTTCCAGTCCTTTCCTGACTTTCCGGTGAATTTCATCATGGCGTTTATTTTCGGCAACGGATCCTTATTGTGCTTCAGTACCCTCAATCCTTCTATGATGGCCTTCTCGCCCCTTCTATAGGCAATATGGCTCTCCTTGAGTGTAGTTAGTCCATAGGACTCGTTCTCTTGGGCATACTGGTCAGAACCTACTCTGATGTGGTATCTGTCGATAAGCCAGATGACTAGTGCGACGACCTTGTCCCTGTTCATCCCCTTGGTGTCCAGATCAGCCTCGATCTCCAGTCTTAGGCTATTCAATTCGGTAGCGAACTCATCTATATTCTGGTACTTCAGAATCGATTTGTACTCAATCCACTTTGGGTGGTATCTGTACTGTAGTCTACCATTTGCATCCTTTCCTGTGGCCTGGATATGGCCTTTCTCGTTTAAGCAGAACCATACGTCGGTCCAAGCTGGAGGGACTGCAAGTGTGTTGAGGAATTCTACCCTGTCTTTGTCGCTCAATTTCTTCCCATTCGGCTGGAAGTAGTCCCATGAGAAGGTTGGCTTCTCACCCTTCTTCTCGGCTGGTATCTCGACCTTCTTTCTGGTTATTCCAGGCTTTTCCCTATCGCTCAATTCCAGACCTGCTCCTTTAGCAGACGCCCCAGAGTCCTCAGTTTTCATGTACCTCAATCAGGCAACAGGCTTGAAGAGGTTTCGTTGCTCACTCAGTGAACTGTGCTAGCAAGGTTTCTAGTGCTCTGATGTCGTTCTCGAGGGTTTCCTTCTCGACTTTCCTCAAGTCGCCCTCTGCAAGCCTAGTCTGTAGTACCTCTAACTCTGTTCTAGCAGAGTCCCTCTCCTCTTCCAGGTCTGCCTCGTCCTTTAGCATCTTGATCCTTGAAACGTGCTGTCTGGTGGCCTTCATCCTCTTCATCCTCTCTCCTGCCTCGCCTTCTGGGAATGGGCTTGGCTTGTTCTTCAGCTCCACTCCTACTGGGTATGGGATGCTTATTCCTTCTCTACCGAATGCAATGTCCACTTCACGAAGTAACCAATCGATTGCCAGGAACTCTTCGCTGTAGTCGCTGATCCAAGCATATAGTCGGTAGTTCTTGGAGAAGTCCGCTAACTCCCTCAGTAGGACTCTTGGCGGAGGATCTTCCTCCACAAGGGGGCACTTCTTCGCCACGTCCATTATGACTTGCTTTACGTGAGCCGAGCGCTCCTCATAGTCTACTCCGATATCAAGCGTCAGTGTTACTCTAGATCCCAAACCGTCGCCACCACCCCTTGCATAGTTGGTGATCGTGGAGTCTACGAGTCTGTTGTTCGGAATCACGACCAGCTCCTCAGTGAGGGTCAGTATCTTTGTTGACAGGATTCCAACTGACATCACGGTTCCAGTGACTCCGTCCACCAGGATCCTATCTCCTACTTCGAATGGCTGGTCAACTGCAAGCATGAATGAGTTCAGCATGTTTCCAAGAGTCTGCTGGACCGCCAATCCTATGATTAGTGAGAAAACTGCGAGTGAAGCTATAATCCCCAGTAACTCTATCCCAACCTCTTGTAGAGCCAGGTATATCCCCATGAATCCGACAATGCCCCTCGAGGCAAAGGTGAGAAGTGGGTTTCCACCAGTCACTGTAACGCTCTTATTGGTGTTGTACCTCTCCATTGCAGAGGGTACTATGAATTTGATAGCAATGCTGATTATGGATGCCGAGAGTAGTATGTATATCGCTGAGAAGTACGGAGCTACGGCAGTGTATAGCCCGTCATTCCTCCCTAACGTCCACATCATTGTCAACTCCACTCCTGATATCAGAACGAATATGTAGACTCGGTTGAATAGGGGGTCAAGGATTTCGTTGTCCCACTCGGCCTCTGTTTTCCTCACCACCCTCCATGCTGCCTTCAGTAGAATGTATCTGGTGAAAATCAGGGCGAACAGCGTAATCCCCAGTGAGACTCCAATCTGAGCGATTATTCCTATCTCCTCTATTTCGTCGAGTAACTCGGCCAGTTCGGAAAATCCATCTGTAATAGGGTCAGCCATCCATTTACCTCCAATCGTCCATGTATCAAATGCTTATCGTATCAATCTCTTTGCCTGAAGGACCCACTCGTCCCTGTCTATCCTTCCAGGACCTAGGCCTATCGCCCGGTTAACCTCTTCAGAGATTTCCTGCGTCATACTCGCTATTTGGGAGATCTTGTAAATCCCGATGTCATTCAACTTCTTCTCTACGAATCTCCCTATCCCGTCTATCTTCTGGAGGTTGTCTCGATCGTCCTCCGATCCGAATCCGATTACTGCGAAGTCGATTCCAGGATCATCTTCTTTCTCCCTCACAGGTGCCGTCTCGGAGGTGATACTGCTCAGGAGCTCTGCTGCCTTCTCCTTCCTCCTTTCGACCTCTCTCCTCTTCTCTTCCTCTTCCTCCTTTATCCTGACTTCCTCCCTAGCCCGTTCGATAAGGTCCTTCTGAGCAATGGCTGCGCTATCTGGCTCTGCTGAGGTCGTTTCGTCATCTGTATCTTCTTGATCCACCATTGCCCTTGCCTGCTTTGCCCATTCGTCCCTCTTTATCCGACCTGGGAAGAACTCTATCGCCTCGTTTACCTTATCCTCTAGGTCTGAATTCATTCGGGAAATCTGTGCGAATGTGTAAATGCCAAGTGCGTTCAACTTATCTTCGATAAACGGACCAACGCCGTTGATTTCCTGGAGTTGGTCCTTCTGGTCTGCGGTTGCGAATCCTAGTATCCCGAAGTCAATGTCCTTGGACCTCTCTGCAACCCTGAGTAGGGCCGATTCCTTCTTCCTGGTCTCGGCATCCAACTTTTCGATCTTGGACTTCCTGTCCTCGAGCTCCTTTTCCATGGCGGCGAACCTCTCCGCAGCCTTATCTCGAGCGACCTGGTTCTCCTTTTCCTCCAGGTCCATCTGGCGCTTCCTCTCTATCGCTCTCTTCCTCAGCTTCTCCTTGGCCTCCATGGCCTTAATCTCGGCTTCTCGCTCGACTTCAGCAGCCTTCCTTGCTGCATCCCTCTCTACCATCGCAGCCCTCTCCTGGGCCTCTCTCTGGAGCCGAGCGGCCCTCTCCTGGGCCTCTCTCTCGATTCTCTCTGCCTCTTCCTCTGCGGCCCTCTTAGCGGCCTCCTCCTCTTCCTTACGAGCCTCTTCCTCGGCCTTCCTCTCTTCTGCCTTCTTTCTGAGTATCGCTCTGAGCTCGGCAGCCTCTTCCTCGGCCTTCCTCTCTTCCTCTGCAGCCTCCTCGGCGTCTTTGCGGGCCCTCTCCTCTTCCTCGAGCCTCTTCTCACGACTTTTCCTTTCCAGGCGCTCGTTCTCCTCCCTCCTGGCTTCGATCTCGATCTCGGTCTGCTTCCTCTCTGCCTCTCTACGGGCCTCCTCTGCCTTCCTAACGGCCTCCTCCGCCTCCTCTACCTTCTCCTCAGCTGCAGCGGCCCTCTCCTCCGCCTCCTTTTCGACCTCTGCGACCTTGTCCCTCAGGTCTTTCTGCATCTCTGCTGCCTCCTTCTTAGCATCGATCTCCGCCTTTGCGATTCTCTCATCTGCCTCCTTCTGCATCTCTGCGGCCTTCTTCTTGGCCTCCCTCTCGATCATCCTCGCCCTCTTCTTGGCGAGTTCCTCTTCGGGAGTGTCTCGATGGACCTCTACCTCCACGGACCACTGGAAGTATACTGTGGCCTTGCCCAATCTGATGAGGCCTACGTATTCTGTGGTCTCTACGGTTTCCTCGCTATCGCTGAACTCTAGTCTGAACTCCAGATTGCCCCTTGAGTTAGATATCTTAGATTTCATGCTGAACCTAGTACCGTTCTCCTCCGATGACATGTCCGTGAAGTCGCAATCCAGTCTGGGTGTGATGTTTGAGATCTGAATAATCTCGTGGCTTCTGGCGAAGGAGCCCTTTCTAATCCCCTTCACGGGCTTCAGGATGTACGGGTCATCATATTCGCCTGTACCTCCTTCCCATCCGAACTCTGTGGTCGTGTACTCTGGCTCGGGGCCTAGGATCTCCTCCTCTTTGACGGCGAAGGGGTTGATTACCCAGAGGAGCAGGAGTAGCAGTAGGAGAATCGGGAAGCAGCATATCCAGAGTATCCTCACGGCATCTGGTACGTACACCTCCAATAGGTTGCAGACCCCGTCCCCATCATCGTCTTCCGGGACGGACAGGTTGTCCTTCGGATTCGTCCCGCAACTGGTCTCGTTGAGATCGGGCCAACCGTCGTTGTCGTCATCTAGGTCCTCTACCAGCTCGAATGTGCAGTTGGCCGAGTCTGTGAGATACTTGCAGGTCAACTCGTCAGGCATGGTGTCGTTGTCGGTGTCATCCCATGCCGTCGAGTCCTTCGGGAACTTGTCAATCATGTCTCCTATGTTGTCCCCATCATCGTCCTCGTCGATGTAGCTGCATACTCCGTCGAGGTCTATGTCCTCCGGGAACGAGGAGGAGTTGGTCGGATCCGTGTTGCATTCTAGCTCGATAAGGTCCGGCCAGCCATCACCGTCCTCGTCGGTGGTGTTGTCCTCTGGCCAGAATACGTCGAAGTCCACTCTGTATGAGAAGTCCCACTGAGAGTTCTGAGCCATGAATCGGTGTGAGTACTCTATCAGCAAGTGTCTGAATGCCTCCTCTGGAATCCCCGAGATGACTCCCGTGCTGTTGTCCAGGACCAGTCCCTTCGGTAGGTCGGGAATCACTGTGAACAGGAGTATACCTCCGCTGTTGGGGGCGATTAGTGGCTCCAGTGGTTCCATCTCCTCCCCAACGGTTAGCGTAATCTTGTCATTGGGGTAGAAGAAGACGATAGGGGAGTCGTCGAACTCGTCCAGTGGGTCGCATATCCAGTCCTCGTCTTGATCTTCGGGACTCTCGACGATGTACAGGGGGTCTGTTCCGCAGGCTATCTCGAATGTGTCGTTCCAACCGTCCCCGTCGTCATCCGGATCAAACAGGTCGGGAACCCCGTCCTCATCCGTGTCGAGGTATCTGGCCACTATTGTGATTTGGAAGGTATCCAAGAATAGTGAGTTGCTCCCAGTGATGGTGTAGACGGTCTCGTTCTGCTCGACTGCTATGGTCCCTGTTAGAAGGCCGTTGGTGTTGTTGAAGTCTAGTCCGTCGGGTGCGGACGGGGAGATGGACCAAGACGTCACGTTGCCTCCGAAAATCTGGGGCTCCAAGTATACCTCATCCACATTGGTGGTCAGATTGAGGAACTCGTCCAGGTAGATCAGCTCGATGTCGTCATCGTCGGGGTCAGGGGTGACGGATTGGAGGGTTATCTCCACAGAGCTGTGGTATTGGGAGTTGTTCGCCCATACTGTGAAGATTTGTATCTCGAACTCCCCTATCGGGGCTCCCGAGATGGTCCCGTTCACAGGCGTTGTTCTGGAAAGTGCCCCATTGAGGGAGAGGCCCTCGGGTAACTCTGGCCAGACCTCCCAGGTACGCACGTCTCCGCCGTAGGTGATGCCGACGATCGGAGCTATCGGCTCATTGACGAACAGCAGTTGGGAGGTCACGCTGTAGACGAGGAATATCTCGGAGTCGTCTATCTGGTCGAGACCGTCGCACAGGCCGTCTCCGTCCCCATCCTCTGGGAATGAAGTGGGATCTAGAGTACCCGTGAGGCATTCGTCCTCGTCAGTATCCCCCCACCCGTCGTTGTCGTCGTCCGGATCGGTCTCATCGGGGTCTCCGTCCCCATCGGAGTCAAGCAGCCACGATGAAATCCCTATGGTGAATTGCGAGCCATGCTGGCTGTTGTTGGCCCAGACTGTGTAGTTGGTCAGGGCGAACTCGGTACTAGGGGTTCCGATGAAAACTCCAGTGGAGTTGTCCATGGCAAGCCCTGGAGGAAGCTCGGGCGACACTTCCCACGTGCTGATGTCTCCGCCGAAGACTATCGGATAGATTTGGACGATTGACAAGTTAGTCGTCAGGTTCAGCAGGGGGTCGGGGTATGCTAGGAGCACGGGCGAGTCGTCTACTGGGTCATTTGCGTCGCAGATCCCATCCCCGTCCTCGTCATCCGGGTAGTCGTCCTCTCCTAGGGGGTCTGTCGCGCAAGCCGTCTCGTTCGCGTCTTCCCAACCGTCGTTGTCGTCGTCCGGATCGGTCTCATCGGGGATCCCGTCCCCATCGGTGTCAAGTAGGGATGAGGAGATGTTGAGGCTGAAGGATGCCGAGAAGGCGCTATTGTTGGCCCATATTACGTAGGCCGTGGAGTTGAAGACCTCCGTAGGCGTTCCCGAGATGACTCCTGTGCTGTTGTCTAGACTCATCCCGGATGGCATGTCGGAGCCCGACTCCCATGACGAGATGGTACCTCCTGATGTGATGGGGACTAGGTCCACCACCGAGAGATTGACTACAAGGTCGAGGCTATTGACCGGGTAGGCGAGTGCTATCGCTCGATCGTCAGAATCATCTAGCGAATCGCATATCCCATCGCTGTCAGTGTCGTCGGGCGTGCTTGTCCCGTTCAGAGGATCTGTGCCGCAATCCAACTCCGCCGTGTCATTCCATCCGTCATCGTCATCGTCATCGTCATAGAGGTCCGCTATCGAATCCCCATCCGTGTCCACCAGCACGGTGATCGTGATGACTACAGAGCTGGTCTGCGCTCCCGAGGCATTTGCCCAGATGGTGTAGTTGGTCTGGTTCTGTATGTTTGCTGGCATACCCCATATGCTGCCGTTATCTTCTCCGAAGAGTAACCCAGAGGGCAGATCCGGGGCTATGTCCCAACTCTCGGGCGTCGAGCCGGAGGTCTGTCCTGCGATGGGCTGCATGGCAACTCCCTCGGTCAGCATTAGATCGGTGGTTGGGAAGCTAAGGAAGATGCCGTTCCCGACTATCCAGATTGTAACCTCGGTGCTGGAACTCCCTCCGGAGTTATTTGCCCATACCGTGTAGGTGGTCTGGTTGGTGACCAGCAGCGGAATCCCCTCGAAGTGACCGTTAGTGGTGTTGAAGGAGAGTCCAAGCGGGAAGGAGGTCGAGTTGATCTCGAAGCTTGCGACCGCGCCACCGACTATGGTGGGGGATATGTCGACCAGTGCGTCCCTGGGAATGATGTAGGTCCCGTTGCCGTACGAGATGTTTGCTATGGGCTCGTTGATGGTAAAGTCGAAGTTTACCCGTGTTGTCCCTCCTTCGCTGGTCACTCGGAGCTGAAACGTCTGCTGCGTCAGGTTCACAATCGGCGTACCCCAAACCGTCCCGTTGCTCGCCCCGAGTTGAAGCCCTGAAGGCAGGTCTGGGACGAAGGTCCAGTTGAGGATGGTGCCGTTGACCTCGTAGGGCGATATGGGCTCTATCTCCGTACCCCGCTCTAAGACGAACGAGGTCTCGTTGTAGGATATGGTCGGCCTACCATTGAGTATGGAGAAGGACACGTTCAGCTGGTTGCTTCCCAGGACTGTGTCATTCATCCAGAGCGTGAACGATGACTCGGACATGTTGGACGTCGCCTCGCCAGAGATCATCCCGGTGTCCGAGTCGATGCTGAGGCCCCCCGGTAGGGGCGATGACGCCCACGAGTCGAGGTACTCGTCGCAGTAGTTGGTGCCCTGGCTGCAGGTCGCGCCCATCGCGCTCAGGCCCATGACTCCCCAGAGGGTGCTTGGCTCGCCCGCCACCAGGGACGAGCCGCCGATGGTGTGCCCCACGGTCTCCATGAAGAACTGGCTGTTGTATTGGCAACTGCTAGATGGTCTGCCCATGTAGCTCCCGTTCCAGTAGAGGGAGCATTGGTTCGTGTAGAAGTTCACCAACATGTTCCCGAGAGGGTCGAATGCGACGTCCTCCCAGTCCAACTTGAAGTCGTTCCCGGGGTTGTTGTTGTAAGTGATCAACTCGTCGAAGTCCGGGTTCATGTTCGAGTCGAACCTCATGATCCTGTGATGATTGGATTGAGAGTTATACATCTGGCCTAAGAAGAGGACCGGGCGACCCTGGTTGTCGATTTCCAGTATGCTGTAGTACTCTGCATAATAGGCGGCGTTATCGGCCATACAGAATTCCCGGGAGGCCTCCACGTTCCAATCCGATCCGCCAAGTGAGATCACGACTAGGCTGTCATAGCAGGTTTCGTTGAACCAGGATGACGCCCCGTTCACGGTCATGTTGCTGATGTCTTGCTCTGACCAAATCGCCACTATCAGATTCCCAGAGGGGGTAATATCCATCATCGCAGAGTCCCAACCCGCAGTGAATCCAGTTCCGCTGCCAATTGTCGGCTCTGTGATTTCGGCAGCCTCCACCCAAGAGCCCGTGTCGTTTAGCCTGCCGATGAGGTAGTGTCGACTCTCGTTCCCGGCCGTGAGTGCGCCGAGCTGGGTCTCGCCGTGGGTTTTCATCAGGATGTCCACGCTACCGTCTGCATGCACGCCCATCCCCTGGAGGGCCCTGTGGTAAAGGGAGGTGGGAGTGAGGGTCGCGGCCCATAGGAACTCGCCAGTTGAGACATCGATCCTCGTCACGAAGGGCCTGTAGTAGTTGTAGTTGGAACTCGGTATCTCCATGGTCAGATTGCCCAGGGTAACGGTTCTGTCGCTGATAGAGCTGGTTGAGACCTGCGCTGCTATCGTCAACTCCCCTTTGCTCTCGTCGTAGCTCATCCTAGTGAAGCCGTAGCCGTCTATGCTGGCAATCGTCGAGACGTGCCAATCCGCGGCGCTGGAACCGGATATGTAGGCGTCCTGCGACCACCTCGTGGTGCCATTCGTATCCAGGGAGAAGAAGAAGGCGGCCTCCCTGGAGGGGAGGTCGTGCTCGGTGCCAGGCAGGTCGAGTGCGGTTGTCCTCTCTCCAGTCAGGTACGAGTTCCCTGAATCGTCGACCGAGAGTGCCCCTGGTAGGGAGTAATCAGTATCTAACGGGACCACCCATGCCCAGGTTCCGTTAGCCCACCTCTTGGCTACGTAGAGCTCCATTCCCGATGTGCTCACGCTCAGCCCGTCTTCTGCCCACGCTGAGGTGCTTCCGATCCTTCCGTAGTAGTACAGGTTCCCGCTGGCGTCGTAATCGTGCAGGGTGTAGCCCCTGCCGTCGACAAAACTGCTCGCGTACTGGTGGTCAATCCACGACCCGTATCCTGCGTGCATAGGCGCGGGCGTCCTGACGGTGAATGTGATGGTGAACGGGTAGGATGCGCTGCTGCTGTTGGAGTAGATCACGTAGGCGGTCCCTGCCGTGTCGACCGTGGTTGGAGCCCCGGAGATCACTCCCGTCGTGTTGTTGACGGAGAGCCCGTCTGGCAGTGATGGCGCCCATACCTCCACAAGTTCCTGTCCCGAGAATGTAGGAGTCATGGAGATGGACTCCCCGCTGGTGACGATCAGCTCGGTGGTGTCGTACTCCATCACCGCGTACTGAAGGGTGTCGCACACTCCGTCCCCATTAGCGTCAGCGGGTTGGAACGTGTACGAGGGATCTAGCAGAGAACCCTTGTAGTGCAGCAGTGCGGAGGCGGAGGATGAGTCGTTTGCGTCCAGTGAGAGGATGTAGGGGTCGTCCAGCCTGTCGAACTTTAGGGTCAGACGGGCCCAGTTGAGGGTCTGGGTAGATGTAGACGTGGGCCAGCCATCGCTGAGCCAGACCTCCTCGTGCGTCCAGGACCCGGAGGACTTGTGGGACAGCATGAGCTGCCCCGAGGAGTGGTTGATCCATGCGACATGGACAACTCCGGTGGAGTTGGTGGCTATCTCGACACCCTCGTTCTTACCCGTCGACTCGGCGACAACCTCGGTGGTCCATGATGTCCCGTCATGGGTCGAGAGCCATAGGTCGGTGGTGTTGTACATTCCCGCGTACATCTTCCCGTCGCTCGAGTAGTGCAGCTCTGCCGAGTGGTCTTCCGTGGCAGAGTGGGCCTCTCCCGAGGACCATCCAGTGCTCTGGTTCCTCTCCAGTAGGAGCTCAGGGGTGCTCCAGGACAGGCTGACGTCGCCCGAGAGATCGCCCCCCAGGTCCGCGTAGAAGTGGTAGAATCCTATGGCCCCAGATGAGTTGTTCACCATCAGGACGTGCAGCCTCCCATCCGGTCCGAAGGCGATCTGGCCATGCTGGTTGTTGCCCCCAGTGTCGGGGGGGGCCAAGCCACCTGGAGCGTTCGCTTGGAATGTGGTGCCGTTCAGGTAGGCGCCTCTGATAGTTCCGCCGCTGTCGGACTCTTGCCACCTGACCACCATGTCACCTTCCATTGAGATGGCAATGTCCGAGGAGGTGGTCTGGGAGTGGCTAATCCCAGTCCCCGATGTTGACACCGAGCCATTGGTGTCGGAGAACCTCCAGACGCCCCTCTGATATGCTAGGTAGGTGAATCCGTTCTGGCTTTCGATGTCCCAGAAATTGAAGTCGTCACTATCCGAAAGACTCTGAGCCCCGTATGTGGAAGAATCATGCCTCTGTAGCCATATGTAAGCTGCATCGTTGTTGTATGCGGAATAGTGCCTCAGACCGTGCCATGAGAGTTCGAAGTCGTATCCATGCTGTCCTTGGTCATATGAGAAAGCAGTCAGTCCTCCGGATCCGAAGAGGGATTCTCTGTTCCAGTCATCCGAGCCCTCGAGCCCCGAGCACTCGCACTGGTAGCTGTCGTTCCAGCCGTTCCCGTCGACGTCATCGTCAATCTCGTCGCAAATCCCGTCTCCGTCGTAATCACTTGGATCCGATAGGCTGCTCCATGGCAGGGTGCCGCAGGCCGCCTCCTCGGCGTCTGACCACTTCTCGGCGGTGTCCTCCTCCGCTTTACTAACCGCGGGGTCGTCGTCGTCCGTATCCACGTTGACGCCGAGTCCGTCCCCGTCGTGGTCGAACCAGTCCCTCTCATCGAACGGTAGGTCGTCCTCCGTGTCCACGAAACCGTCGTTGTCGTCGTCCGAGTCCCACAGGTCGATCCAACCGTCGCCGTCGTGGTCGGGGGGGATCATGTACAGGTTGGTGATCTGCAGTTCGCCCCCCATTTCCCCTGTCTCGTCCCCCACGTTGTCGTTCCCGTCGCCGTAGTGGACTCCGAGCCTGCCGTCATTGTCCTCCCCCCAGCATCTGACCGTGCCGTCTTGGATTATCGCGCATGAGTGATAGTATCCGGATGCTATCGAGGAGGATCTCGGCGTGGGTAGGTCGGTCGTCTGAAGCCCAGACCCCATCTCGCCTGGGGTATCGACATCGTTGTTCGTGCCTATTCCGATCTGCCCCTGCCCGTTGTCCCCCCAGCATGCTATGCTGAGGTTGTCCAGAAGTGCGCAAGCATGGCTGTAACCGACGCTGATGGAGGAGGCCGTTCGCCCGATGCCGAGCTCCACTGTCGGCAGGTCGTCGCCCATCTCGCCGTCTGCGTCGCCAGTGTAGCCAGAGGTCGTCCCCAGGCCAGTCCTTCCGTCCGAATTCGCCCCCCAGCAGCGAACGCTGCCGTTGTCCAGGATCGCGCATGTCGACGAGTAGCCTGCAGATACCGAGACTGCAGTCCTGCCATCCCCCAGGTCCACCGCTGGCAGACCGTCACCCATCCGAGCGTTGCACTCCCTTGTGTTTAGTACCGTGTTGAGGGTAGGGTGGCATGAGATGCCGTTGGAGTCGAGGTCTGGGCCATGTCCGATGTTTTCGTTGTGCTCCTGGCCCAGTTGCCCGTTGTTGTTCTGGCCCCAGCACTTCAGAACGCTGCTGTCTAGTATGGCGCAAGTGAAGGTGGCACCCGCCTCGATGGCTATGGCGGTCCTCCCGGTCCCCAGATCGGCAGCCACGAGGTCGTCACCCATCTCGTTGGCGCCGTTCCCCCTGGTGGAAGTGTTGCCTATTCCGAGCTGTCCGTAGTTGTTGAGTCCCCAGCACTTGACGCTTCCGTCGTCGAGGAGGGCGCACGAGTGGTGCTGGCCGGTCGCTATCTCGGTCGCGGTCCTGCTGGTGCCGAGGTCCACAGGAGCGAGGAAGTCGCCCATCTCGTCGGGTGCGTCTCCTATCTGGGTGGTGTTCCCCATCCCGAGCTGTCCGTAGTTGTTCCTGCCCCAGCACTTCACGCTACCGTCGTCGAGCAGAGCGCAGGCGTGGTTCTCGCCCACTGATAGGCTAGTCGCGGTTCTGTTGGCCCCAAGTGGCACGAAGGCGAGGTCCTCGCCCATCTCGTTCTCCCCGTCGGAGGCAGTGGAGGCGTTGCCATGCCCGAGCTGTCCGTACCCGTTGTAGCCCCAGCACTTCACGTGCCCCTGCGAGGATCTGGCGCAGCCGAACTTCCCGATCTCGCTCAGGGAGACCTCCTCGACGTCGTATGGGCTCGAGGATAGGGAATCGGTGCCGTCCGATGCCCCGAGTGGAGTAGTTGAGTCCAGCATCACTAGGTCGGTGGAGGCGGGAGATGCCAGTGAAGACGTCCCACCATCCCCCATCTGTCCCGATGAGCCATCACCCCAGCACATGACTCGACGGTCCCCAGTAGAGTCGCTTGAGTATAGAGCGCAGGAGGTCCCACCCCCAGAGCCGGAGCTTGTGGATACGGAGACCTCCAGAGGGGTCCATCCGGCTACGGTGGTGACGCTAACGGGGTCCTCGGAGGTGACTGCTCCTACTCCGTTTCCGAGCTGCCCGTCCGTAGCCACTCCCCAGCAGATCACGCTGTTGGATGAGACGGCGCAACCATGCGTCTCCCCCACGTCGAAGGAAGTGAGGTCTCTGGTGCCCGAGCCCATCGATGTTCCCGAGGGGTGGAACTGCGAGTTGCCCATGACGACAGGGGACTGGTGTCCGGCCAGGGAGAAGGATAGGTCGTCGTTTTCCTCGTCGAAGTAGGCGATTCTAGTCTTCCCATCCGCGTCGACAGTGACCTGTGTGCCCTGGCCGGAGGAATCGGAATCCTGCGTGGTGAGCGTCCACGATGAACCGTCCCAGACTGCCAGCCTAAGGATATTCGCCCCCGAGTCGTGGTAGGCGATTCGCGGCCTGTCGTTCGCGTCGTTCGCGATGGATGTAAAGCCACCAACCGAGCCACTGGAGTCCACAGTGGTGATGACCCAGCTGGTACCGTCGTAGTGAGCATAGCGTAGGTTCCCGTTGGCTGAATCGAGGTACGAGATGTGCGGCCTCTCGCTGCCATCTAGCGTGAGAGCGGAGTACGCGCCTACCTTCGCGGAGCTATCGTCCACCTCAGTGACAGCCCAAGTTGTTCCGCTCAGGACCGCATAATGGAGGGAGCCCGCGGTATCTGAGCCGTTGTAGAAGCTTAGGTGAATGCTTCCAGATGAGTCCACTGCGTATCCCGTCTGGTAGTTGTGTGAACCAACCTGGACTATTTCCGAGGAGCGCGCAATACCATCGTGGACAATTACGGATTGGGCGTCATCTGAACTGTCGTTGTAGTATGAGACGTGTACCTGCCCATATTGATCCAGAGCTATGTCGGCGTACTCGCCAACGACTCCCGAACTGTCCAGTGTCTGCTTTATCCAAGACGATGCAGAGCTGCACGTAGTGGTGCAGTAGGTGTATTCTAGATCCCCGTAGTTGTAGTCGAAGTATGCGATGTGTGGGTTTCCTTCCGCGTCTACTGCAATCGAATTGCTCCAAGCCATATAGTTCGAGCTGGTGTCGATGTCCGTCGTTACCGTCCAGGAAGAGTCACCGATGGCCATGTAGGCGTACTCTAGGTCACGACCGCTCCTGTCGTAGTAGGATACGTGCAACCCGTCGCTGTCATCGATGGCGATTGCCGAGGACTGCCTCCCCGTTGTGTAGAAACCGGCATTGTCCCTGATCTTCGAGGTCGACCAGACTCCTCCTGACTTGATTGCTATGTACAGGTCATCGTCGTTGTCATCAAAGTAAACTATGTGCGGGGCGCCACTGCCGTTCAGCGCTAGGTCCAGGGAAGAATATGAGAGTGAGGAGGCTCGCGTCATTGGAGTCTCGATGCTCCAGTTCGCTCCGTCGTACGATGCGTACCTTACTGCGTATTCCCATGTGCTTGAGGAGTAGTTCCTGATGGAGTATGCTATTTGTGGGTGCCCAGTGTCGTTTACTGCGATCGAGGTGTCGAATACGTCGTTGGTTAGGTCATCTATGGTGGAGATTTCCCATCCGGAACCGTTGTAGTGTGCGTACTTGAGGTAATCAGAGCTCGAATCGACATAGGAAATGTGCGGACGCCCGTCGTTATCGAGGGCGATCGAGGGGTAGTATCCGACGCTGGCAGTGTTATCGATTTCCTCCACGCTCCACGAAGTTCCTACTTGCCTGGCATACACTAGACTGGTAGCGCTGGCATTGTAGTAGGCGACGTGCTGTTGCCCGGATTCGTCCAGGGCGATCGAGGTGTAGAGGCCAACTGAGAACCCATCCCCATCGACAAGCGAGACCGCAGCCCCCGCTGGGCTCTGTGTAATGTGCTCCAGCATCCCGCTGGTAGCGTTGATGTAGGTCATATGCATCGTGTCATCCACGAAGCTCAACGAGGTGCCAGGGTTCCCGAAGGTCACTTCTCCGGTGCTGGCTAGGGACTCTGTTCGCCAAACCGTGCCCGTGTAGACCACAGAGTGCCGCAGTTCGTCATTCGTCTCGTCCCTATGGACCATGTACGCGGTCCCGTCGTGATCGAGCGACAATGCCATGTGGGAGCCGACGTCATTGCTGGTCTCTACGTCTACCTTAACCCACACGTCACCCTCTCCTGAGTTGCTGTAGGCGAGCCTAGCGTCGTCGGTCGAGCCGTAGGCTATTCTAGGCCTGTCGTCGGCATCCAACTCGAGCCTTATCGCGTTGGACGAGCTGCTGGTGTCGATATCCTGGATAGTCCAGGAGCTGCCATCGTGCGAAGCGTACCTCAGGTCGCTCCCGGAGTCGTAGTAGTAGGCAATCCTGGTCCTGTCGTTGCTGTCTATGGCTATCGACGTCCAGCTTCCCACGTTGTTCATGCTGTCGATGACTTCTGTGGACCATGAGGCCCCGTCCCAGGAAGCCATCTCTAGGTCGTCCGAGCTCTCGTTCCTGTAAGATATCCTTGGGTAGTCGAAGCTGTCCAGTGCTATCGAGTTGAATCTTCCCCGGTCGTAGGCGTCGTCTGCAGTCACCGTGGAATCGGTCCAAGAGGAGCCGTTGTAGTAGGTATAGCGAAGGGTGTCGTTGGTGGAGTCGTAGTAAGAGATGTGGGGGTTGCCGCTGCTGTCCAAGGCCAGCGAGCTATGCTTGGTGGGGCTGTTTCCAGTTATGGTCTGCAGGGTTGTAGTGATCCAATCGGTGCCGTTGTGCCAAGCGTACTTGAGTTCGACCGGGTCGGGATTGGGGTTGTAGTTGTGGTACATGTAAGAGACGTGCGGATGGTTGGAATCGTCTAGCTCGAGGTCGTTCCAAGATTCCCCCAATCGCTTGTTGTTGTTGCTATTCTGGTCGATGACTTCGGGTGTGGACCAATTGGTCCCGTTGAAAACAACATACATCATGTCCCTCGAACTTGAGTCGTAGTACGCCACGTGCCTATTTCCGTCGGTGTCGACCCCCATCCCCATGTATTGGGGATTGTCACCGGTGTCGACGAGTGAGGATGTCTTGTTGACGAGTAACCTAGTGTGTGCCACTGCCCCATTTGCGACATCGTATGAGGAAATGTGCACCCTGCCGTCCGGGCCCACCGCCACACTGGGGCCGATGACGTCGCATTCGGCAGCCGGACAGGCCTCTGTGGTGGTCCACGAAGTACCGTTGTACTTAGCGTAAGAAAGCCCCCCGTTGTCGTTGTAGGAAATAATCCAGTTTCCATCATCGTCCTCGATTAGAGCTGGGTATCTACCCACATCCCCGGAGGATGCTATAGTCGTCACCGAGGGCCCTACGTAATCCTTCTGCGACGAGCTACCCCAGCAGAGCGTCTCAGTGCTCTGCATTAGCGCGCATGTTACGTCTGATCCAGCGTTAATCCCTCGCACGGTGCTACTGGACCAGTTGACAGAAACAAGGCTGCTCGAGCCGGAAAGATCCACAACCTTCGGCTCATAGGCATCCAACCCTAGGAATGACGTGTCCCCTAGGATGTTACTGTAATGCCCGCCATTATGCCCCCAGCAGTGGACCTCGCCTCCGGACAGTAGAGCACAAGAGTGCCGATCTCCAAGGGCGAGTTGTGTAATTCCTCCGGACTTGTCCCATGACACCAGGGCAGGCAAAGTTTGGTCCGCTGGAGAGCCGTAACCGTAGGTGGGTACCCTCAAATCATCTATCCTTAGGTACACGCGATACCCGTAGACCTCGAACTTTAACGCAGTGTCAGCATTAGAGACATATGAATCCGGTATGGTGACACTGGTTTCGTACCAAGACGACCACGATGTGGAGGAGTAGCTAGAGTTACTATCCACCTGTGCGATGAGCTCGTCTCCAGCATAGATCTTGAGCCACTCATTTGAATTGTCCCCCCACCTTGCGGCCTGCATAGTGAATTGGATTTCTGCACCTGGCCTCAGGGGAAAGATCGGATCCGACTCGATTGAATTCAGTCTCCAACCATTGACGTAACTCCTGTATAGGTAACCACTGGTCGAACGAGTGAAGGATCCATCCGAACCAGTCCATCCGAGGGAGTTATCGGAGAAGTCATCAGTTGCAGTCCCGTTCACCTCTGTGTTCAGAACCTTCCCGAGCCTTTCGTCGTCGCTCTCCCCCCAGCAGTACAGGTTGGAGTCCGTGCCCGTCATGCAGTTGTGGTCCGCCCCGGCAGCGAACTGCGAGACGGTCACTCCCGAGGGGAGGGTCACGTATCCCGGGGCCTCGCTGGAGGACGAGTTACCACGGCCCAGCTGGCCATCCGTGTTCCTGCCCCAGCAGACCAGCTTCCCATCCAGCCCGGTCGAGCACGCGTGGGCGGACCCGGCATCCACTGCACCGGCCTCGAATCCGGTCGGCAGGTCGACCATGACCGCGTAGGCGCTGCTCGATCCTGCGGAGGAGCTGCCCAGCTGCCCCTCGGAGTTGTCGCCCCAGCATGCCACGGATCGGTTAGAGAGCACAGCGCACCCGAACTCCTCGCCTATTGCCAGGGCATCGGACTCGGCAGAGACTGAGGTGTCCTCCCAGTCGTCGAATAGGTCGCAGACCCCGTCCCCGTCGGCATCCGAAGGGGTCGAGGACGAGTTGGTGTAGTCGGTCCCGCACCTCATCTCGTCGAGCCTCGACCAGCCGTCCCCGTCTATGTCCGTTAGGACGCCCGCGGTGGCGACCCCCTCCTGAGTGAAGGCCGTCATGGCTGCAGAGGTGCCGGGGTAGTACGCGTAGCCCCACATCTTGCCCTGCTCGCTGAGCTCTACGCCGACCCAGTCCGAACCGCCAGTCCCCTCCAGCTCGGTCTTCTCCCACGAGCCCCCGCTCTTCTGGAGGGCGTACGTGCCGTCTGCGGTGGCGGCCATGACCAGGACCGACAGGTCGGCGCCGACCGCTATGTCGATCACCCCGGTGTCCGTGATGTCCACAGAGTCGGTGATGTCCTCCGAGGTCCAGGACCCCGGGCTGTCGCAGGCAGATGAGCATGACAGGTACTGGATGCCATCGGGGCTCCCGAGGTATGCGATGTGCATCGAGCCGTCCAGGCCGAGGTCCAGGGCCAGCGAGGAGTTCCCCGCAATCGCGCCCTCGTCGGCTTCGTTGCCCGGTACGTGCGCCAGGGCGCCCGTATTGACGGGGGTCCCGAACCCATCCGAGTCCAGATGGACGACCATCACGTGACCGGGCTCGCCCAGGCAGGATGCGACGGTGCAGGACTCGTTCGCGATGTAGGTTACGTGGATCGTGCCGTCCAGTGCTACGTCGGTGTCCAGGGAGTTTGACATTGTGGCGTAGCCGAGTTCGTCGTTGGCGTCGAAGGGTGGTTCCTCAAGCTCCCAGTCCGAGCCACTAGTTCCCAAGCACTGCGTGGAGTTGTACTCGGCCGCGGTACAGATGAAGGCAAGCACATCGATATCTGCAGACCCGTCGTTCGTGCCATCTTGCACTTGGGCAACTATGTACAGGTTCCCATCATTGTCGACCTCTATGGAAACGGCTATCGGATCGTGCAATAATGAACCGTCGTGGGCGGAGATATGCGTGTTCGACCAGTCACCATCGACCTTGGTCGCGTAGTACATGTCGCCACCTCCCTCGTCGTCGGAGATGGCGATGTGCGGGATTCCGCTGGCATCGATTGTCAGCGAGACGTCCTTGATCCTGTGGCCCGGGGGATGAACGGAAAACTTGTACGCCGCCTCCGACGACCACTTGCCCTTGTAGAATATCCCGAACCTTACCACGTTGTTCGTCTCGTCGACGTAGGCCACCGCCCCGCACGAGTCGGGGGTCATGGCCGTAGAGGTCTTGTTCCCTACGTACGAGCTGATGCTGTCCAGGGTCTCCTGAGAGAGCGCCTCCCCCTCGGCGGGCAGGTCGCAGGGCTGGTCCAGCGTAGGCTCGGGCATGAAAAGCTCCACGTATTCCAGGTCGTCGCCCATCTCCCCCGACTCGTCTCCAGTCGCACCGCTCTTCCCGAGCCCGGTCCTCCCGTCCATCCCCGTCCCCCAGCACTTGACCTGGCTGTTGTTCAGGATGGCGCAGGCGAATGAGTCGCCAACGTCTATTGATGTCGCGTGTAATGAAGTGCCCAGGTCGACGCTCGGTAGGTAGTTCCCCATCTCGTACTGTCCGTCGCCCCTGGTGACCGCGTCCCCGTAGCCCAGGGCGCCGTCGTCCCCCCTGCCCCAGCACTTGGTCGTGTACGGGGTGGTTGCGTCGCCATCGTCGAGTATGGCGCAGGAGGAGCCGTAGCCCGTCGCGAAGGAGACGACTGTGAGACTGGATCCGAGGTCGACCGTCCCGAGGTTGTCACCCATCTCCCCAGCACCGTCCCCTATGTCAGCTGTGGATTCGGTGCCCAGCCTGCCGCTGTCCCCCCATCCCCAGCAAACTAGGCTGGCATCATCGAGTAAGGCGCAGGTCATGTCCTCTCCTGCTGTGATGCTTGTGGCGGTCCGTCCCGAAGGCAGATCGACCAGTTCGAGGTCTTCGCCCATCTCCCCAGATTCATCGCCGATATCCTCAGTGCTGCCTATGCCGAGCTGGCCATGGGAGTTCGACCCCCAGCAGGCCATCTGCCCGTCGTCCCATAGGATGCAGGTGTGACTGGATCCAGCGGAGACCTGCAATAGGCCAACCCCCCTGTCCGGGAGGGAGACTATCCCATTACCATTATTCGTGTCCCACTGAGTATTGGTGCTGCCCTTACCCAGTTGGCCAGAACCACTCTCCCCCCAACAGAAGAGCATATCCTCCGTGGTGTCGTTGGTTATGGAGCACGCGTGCAAGTTTCCAACCGAGATTGAGGTGGCGAGGTGCCCGGGGTTTGCCAAATTGTCAGGTCCGAACCGGGAGATTTGCGGGATGGCAGAACCCATCTCCATGTAGCCATCGCCTCGAGCGCCGGAGCCAACCTCCCCGGAGTAGGATCCGAGGAGGTGGTTGCTGCCCCAGCACCTGACCGATCCGTCGCTGACGAGGGCGCAGGTGTGCCTCTGGCCGGCCCCGACGTCTGTGAAAGTCAGGCCGCTGCCGACGTCGGTGAACATGAGGTACTGACCCATCTCCTTCCCATCGTCTCCGTAGCTGGCGGTGTTCTCGTGTCCGGTCTTGCCGTCCTGGCCGCTCCCCCAGCACTTCATCTGGTTCAGCGTCCCGATGACGCAGGCGTGGTCGACCCCAATTTCTATCGAAGACACTCCTGAGTTGTCCAGTGTCTCAGACCTGAGCGGCGTCTCATCTAGCTCCAGTTCCCGGGGTCCGAGGGAGGTCATGAGAGCCATCTGGGTGCTGGCCAGCATCAGCAGTATCAGCATCAGTGCCCGCACCGGTGACCTTGCTTCCGCTCGCATGCTCGGCCTATCGACAAATTCCGCTTTTGATTCTATCCAAGGAAAGTCGTCTTTTTTCTATTTAGACACCCCTATAGGGGTGTCTATTTCCTCACTCCAGGAGGATCTGGGCCTGCTCAGCCCAGAGCTGCCTTCGGATCCTTCCCGGCATGTACTCTATCGCGTCGTTCACGACGTCGCTCATGTCGTCGTCCATCTTAGATATCTGCGTGAGGGTGGATATCCCCAGTGTGTTGAGCCTCCTCTCCAGCCCCTCGTCTATGCCGTCGATCTGCTGCAGGTCGTCAGTGTGGCCGTTGGCGTCTCCGATGACCTCGAAGTCGATGGTTATGGCCTTGATGTTGATCCTCGCTAGGATGTAGTCCTCCTTAGCCATCGTGCCCTCCTGGGTCTTCAGGTCGTTGAGCCTCATCTCCACCTCGAGCCTGTTCACCTCAGCGAGCTGCTCGGCCTCGGAAGCCGCCAGCATCTTCCTCTGGCGCTCCTCCTCGGCCCTCTTCCTCCTCTTCTCGGCCTTCCTCTTGACCCGGTCCTTGGCCTCCTGCCGCTTCCTAGCCTCCTCCTTGGCCAGCTCCTCGGCTGTCAGCTTCTTCCTCTCGAGGGCCTTTTTCTTGGCCTTGGCGATCTTCCTTCGCTTCTCCTCGTCCTCGATCTCCTCCTCTAGGTCCTTCCTGGCCTTCGCCTCCGCCTCCGCTCGTCTCTGGGCATCCTTCAGATCCCTCTCCTCTTGCTTGGCCGCGTTCTCGGCCTCGATTCTGTTCTGCTTGGCGTCCAGGAACTCCTTGTGGGTTGACTCCCTTGCCTCCTTGGCCTTCTTGAACTCCGCCTGGGCCTTCTTTCGCTCGCTCGTAGTCTTCCCGAGCACTTTCTCGGCCTCCTTCCACCTCTCTGTCTCGGCCTTCAGGTCGTCCTTCGCTTTCTTGTGGCCGTCGGCCTCGGCCTTGGCATTCGCATCAGCCTCCGCCTTCGCCTTCGCCTCGGATTCGGACTTCTTCTTCGTGTCGGCTGTCAGCTTCCTCTTCTGAGAAATCTCGCCCTCGACTTCCTCGGCCTTCTTCCTCTCTTCGGAGGCTCTCTTCTGGTAGGCCTGTTTTGCCTTCACGACCTCCTCCATCTTAGCGACTGCCTTCTTGCGCTCCTCGTCTGCCGATGCGAGCTCCTTCTTGGCGGCCTCGCCCCTCTTCTTGTTCTCGGCGTGCTGGGCCTTGGCATCCTTGCCAGTCGCATTCTCCTCTTTGAGCCTCTTTTTCGCGCTCTCAGCGCTTGATTTGCTGCTCTCGGCCTTCTTGGTTAGCTCGTCGGCCTCTGATTTCGCGCTTGCCGCTTTTTCCTGGGCGGCCTTCCTATCTTCCTCTGCCTTCCTCAGGTCTTCGCTGATCTCCTTCAGTCTGGCCCTTGACTCGGACAGGGACTTTCTCGCCTTGTCGGTCTCCTGGATGCTCTTGTCTCTGGCCTTCTCGGCATCGGACTTTGCCTTCTCCGCATCGATCTTCCTCTTCTCTGCGTTCTTCCTGTCCTCGGCGCCTTTCTTCGCCTCTTCCTCCGCCTTCTTCTGCAGTCCGATCCTCTTCTCGAGCTCCTTCTCCGCCCGGATCCTGTCTGAGTCGGCTTTCTTCGCCATGTCCTCTGCGTCCTTCCTGGGCTTTACGGTGGATTGGAATTCCTTCTCGGCCTCCTTGGTCTTTGCCTCTGCTGCCTTCCTCTTGATGTCTGCAGAATCTGTCGCCTTCCTGGCTTTCTCGAGCTTCGCCTCGGCCTCCTTCTTCGCCTTTGTCTCCTCTGCTAGTCTGCTTTCGAAGTCCCTGAGCGTCTTCGCCTGGTCCTCTGTCTTTGTCCTGATTTCCTTCACCTTCTTGGCGAGATCTGAGATCTGGGACTTCAGGCCCC
>CACAAP010000007.1:0-52357 GCA_902530535.1 uncultured Candidatus Poseidoniales archaeon | reverse complement strand
ACCAATACTAGGACGGCGAATCCCACAAACGGGGGGATGGCCATGATCGCTACTGCCACGGCCAAGAGCAACCCCCCTCTGATGACTCCCGCGGTACTGTTCTTGATGACCAGGTCGACCTCGCCCCACTCCAACCGTGACTTCGGGTCCCACCAGTCCTCCGGATCGTCGGGAGGGGTGTCGCGTGCAACGGTGTCCGAGGTGTGGAGGCGCCGGTCCTCTAAAGACAACAATACGAGTGCGACCGTGACTAGGCTGAAGAAGGCCCCGATGAGAGTGGATAGTGATGGAAGGCCCCAAGAAAAAAACAAATCACCATCCGACCCAGAACCGGTTGAAGCAACGTATAGCCCAGATACGCCGCCGATCAGGAAGGAAACGCCGAACACTGACGTAAAACCCAGAATAACTATTATGTCGACCAAAGAATTCTCATCTTCTTCTCGCTTGACTGCGCCCTTCACAACGATTTCATGTAAGTAGTCATCTTCGCCATCAGTCTCACCTGGGACTGTTTGCTTATCTTCTTGCATTCTTATCACACTCGAATAATGGCTGGGTATCGTCGTCCAAATTTATCTTTACTTCCGTCACATCATTATCGTAGGGAATATGACGCCTATGGGCTGCCATTTTCCTGCTGTTCGAGGTTTTCCTTGTATGCGATGAATAGGAGTGGGTAGACGACTATGGTGGCCAAGAATATTGACCACCATGGGGGATTGTTTGGAATTATTTCTGAACCTTGCATTGCAGATAGCCATTCGATGATCGAGTAAAGCCCGCTAACGAGGAAGTAGCATATTGCAAATCCGACGAAATGGAGAAGCTGGTGGTAGGGCATTTTCTTCTTGTCCTTGTTACGAGATAAACGAGGTTGCCATAGGTCAAGTCGTTCTTCCATATTCTTCACAGCCCGCCCATGGAAATAGGCATTGTTACGTCGGCATCTCCCCCCCCTAGGGAATATGATTGATTCCAGGCTATGTTTTTGCAATTATTGCGGATGAGATAATAGAGGGTTGCTCAAGATTTGAAGGAAAATATTCCCTCTCCAAAAGATACATCGGGCGCTCCTGCCATGTATGGCATCATGTTGGCCATTAGTTCATTGAATTCTTCTTGGGATGCTTCTAAGTGCTCCTTACTTTCATAAGCTGCAACTCCTATCATTTCTGTTTCACTTATTTGTATTAGATTGCTGCTTACAAGGCCGTTAATTTTGCCGATACTTTCTCTCAATGACTCCATTGTTGCCATGGCTTCCTCAAACTTATCCGATTGTACTTTTGCTTTGGTAATTCTGTAATACACAAACCGGCGATAATGAATTCAAATTTGAAGTATTGGGAAACTCGAAATCGGCTATTCCCACCACGGCGACTCTGCTTCTTCCCTAACCTATCAAGTATCATGTTCCCTAGGTAGTATGATGCCCCCGAGTGCCACGTCGATATCAGGAATGGAAAAAAAGGGCTCCCATCACTATTTATAACATAATTTTCTGAACAGTTTGTATGGCGATACTAACAATTGGAGAACGATTAGATGATGAAGGTAATCCCATTCAAGGAACTGGATTTGAATATGATAGCGATGGTGAAGTGGCAGAACTGATAGCGCAGCGAACCAGCCCGATTTTCTATACTCCTGGGCCGGACGAATGGGTTTGGCAACTGGTTGGAAGCGATGAGTCAAACGGGGAGTTTGATCGGTTTGTTGCAGTTTGCCCAGCTGGCAATCAAGGGACAATTACTCATTATCACCCAAACTTCGATGAGCTGTTCAAGGGTGTGTCTGGCACATTTGTTCTGCAAGCAGACGGAGAAGAGGTAATACTAGAAGCAGGTGAGGAATTTATGGTCAAAAAGGGAGTTGTGCATTCATTTCGTTGTATAGGAGATGATGGTACCCATGGCGTGTTGGTTGCTGAAACATATCCGGGACTTGGTTTTCTCGAGTTTTTGTACAATGCTTTTGGATTAGCGATTGAAGGGAAGTCTAAATCAACAGGGGATCCGAAGCTTCTACAAGCGATGGTAATGATGCGAGATTTTCGTACTAGTACAGGTAGAAGTCCCACGGATCTGATTGTACCTATACCACCTGGACCAACCGTAATGGCCATTGCGAGTAGGATTCTTGCTCCGCTTGGGAGATTGCTGGGCTACAAGCCGGATTATCCACATTATCGTGAAAAAGAGTTTTGGGCGAAACATATCAATCAATCGCCGAAGTAAATATATCCGTCAACTATGCTAGGGAACATGATGCTGTGACATCAACTCTTGAGGTAAGATGCTAATCGAATTTTGGGTCCATTACCATTAATAATGCAATGGCTAGAGAAACTACATGGTAACACTCACGACTGGTGAAAGGCTAGATGACGAGGGCAATCCTATTCCCGGAACTGGATTCGAGTACGAGAGCGATGGCGAGGTAGCTGAACTTCTAGCTCAGCGAATAAGCCCGGTTTTGTATTCCCCCGCCCAGGGTGAATGGGTATGGATGGTTCCGGATGAGTCAAACGGGGAATTCGAGCGCATCATCGCGGTCTGCCCCACTGGAAATAACGGACCTATTCTTCATTATCATCCAATTTTTGATGAGCATTTCAAGCCAGCATCGGGCTCCTGGATTCTGGAAGCAGATGGAGAAGAGGTGACTCTGGAAGCAGGTGAGGAATTATTGGTAAAAAGAGGAACGGTGCATACCTTTCGCTGCGTCGGCGAAGAGGGGGATTTTGGGGTAATGGTTGCTGACATAATTCCGCCAGTAGGTTTTGTGGATGTGACGAAATTCATGATGGGTCTCGCGCAAGAAGGCAGGTTAACATCAACAGGTGATCCGAAGTTACTACAATTGATGGTTTCAATGCGAGGCTGGCAGACCAAGTTAGGAATAAAATTGATCGACGTCGGCATTCCTAAATCTCCAGGAAAGACCATGATTACCATTCTAAGCGGCATTCTTGCTCCTTTAGGGCGATTGCTGGGCTACAAAGCAGATTATCCCCATACTCAAGAAGATGAGTTTTGGGAGAAGCATGTCAATCAACCACCGAAGTAGACGTATGCGTCAATAAGGGTACGGAATATGATAGGTTCCAATCTATGTTTTTGGAATTATTGCGGTATCCATAGAGAGTTTTTGTTCTCTCTTGGCATTCTTGAACCATAACAGATCACACTCCTTGCAACCGTCTAGCTTTACGCTGTCGGATTTAGTGGTCCAGTCGGCAATGACATCTGGCAGCAAAGGATCCTCATACGCCCCACGTTCGCGTTCGATTGGGACTAGTATGTGGCTCATTTTCTTTCCACAATCTGGACAATCGTGCTCGCTATCCTCCGTCGAAGATGAAAGTGCTGTTCGAATGTACTCTGCTTTGTTCTCTGACAAGCCAAGGAGATCTCCCTTGAGTTTTTGATCTATGGACTTGGACTCTAGAATGACTCCAGTACAGGTGTTGCATGATAGATCAGTGGTTACCAATGATGAGAAGTACACCCCTGGGATGAAAAGTAGCATACCAAAGATAGCACGAGGATGAAATTCGCCGCTTCCTACTTCAGTATAATTGACTATTAGGATTAATCCCGCCAGATAAAATAAGCTACCGAGTGGGTCCCATGCCCTAATTTTCAGATTTCTATTTTTCTTGTATTCCATATGGCCGCAGCCAGCGGGGCATTGGACATCTCCGCCCATGTTTCTAGATTTCCCTTCTTGCCATCAATGTTCTGCCGGCATCATCCTCCCTAGCGAACCTATCGCCTCGGAGTACGTCGGCTAGAATACAATTATTGTGATATCTTCGGTTTATCCCGTCTACCCATTCAACTAGCATCTAGTAGGTTGGGTTCATGAGCCATACCCATCTTAATTTAGAAGTTGAACTGGGTTACTCACATCTACTATCCAATATGGAAATTGCTTCCTCTAGGGATTACGATATACTTCAGAGATTATTCTCACAAGTATACCCATTGTCATCTGAATTGGTCCCATCAGGACAAATTGTACCGTACCAAATAGTACCACTCAGTTCGGTATTGCTCAGTTCCGCATCAATCAGATTTACCCCAGACACTAATGATCCACTCAGATTGACTCCGGCCAGGTCGAATCCTGAGAGATCGACATCAATGAGCCTCACAAGTGGCCCCAAAATAGCCCCTCCGGTGCATATGTATCCCTCAAATAGGCTACTGGGGCAACCAGTCAGGTTTGCCGCACTGATATATTCTGGGGCCCTCACGCTGAGGTCCAAACCCGTCAGATCGACATTTCTGATGGTCATCCATGTCGACCCAGTTGGTCCAAGAATGTAATATGGACAATCGGACAAATCTAACGAGTCCAGAAGATCGCCCATGAGTGAGGCATATTCCGCCCCCTCTTCCGATTCCTCATCGCCAACGGGACAGGGGGGCTGCATGAATGGGTCGGAAATGCAGAGCCAACCATCAGAAAGGATCGCTGGGCATCCCAGAAGCATGCGGGCGTCAATGTCGTTTAGTTCCGCGCTGTTCAAGTCTGTACCGCTGAGATCGGAATACATCAATGACACTCCAGAAAAATTGGCCCCTGTGAGATCGGCGTCTGAAAGGCGGGCCAGTACTAAACTTGAGCCAGAGAAATCAGCATCAGTAAGATCAGCATCACTAAAGTCAGTGAGGAAAAGGCCTAGGTCAATGTCTCTAAAGCTAGCCCCCCTGAGACTTGAGTGTGACAGGTTTGCTGGAATGGAACCAGGGAACACGATTCCGTCCATCTCTACTGCAGGGAGGAAAGAAAGATCCCGCCTACCATCAAGGTTGACTCCATCCAGATTTGATCCCGGCCCGAGGTATACCATTTCCTCTTTGATTTGTTCGGGAACTCTCCCATCATCCAATATGCCATCTCCATCTCTGTCATTCCATCCAGGATACCAAAAAGTATGCTCATCGTAAATTGCACCGTCAAAGATTGCTCCTGTAATGGTGGCATTGATGAAATTGGCCCCTCTGATTATGCTTCCACTGAGATCGGCTCCCCTGAGATCTGCCCTACTGAGGTTTGCATATGCAAGCATAGCCCCCGATAGGTCTGCATCTCTGAGATCAAAACCACTGAGGTCGACTTCTTTGGCATATACCAAACCAAGCTCATCATTTCCCGTAACGATTGAAGACCCATTTGGGGCACATGTTGTTCCTTCTGGGGGACTGTTCGGACATCCGATTCTGGAGTCATCGTTTCCCGTGCAACCTGCTAGGGGGACTAGAAGCATAATCAAGGATAGGGCCAATGCAATTGCTTTCATCGGTTTTCGTAAATGGGGGAAGGGGATAAACCCTCTACAGTAATCGCATAATAAAGGGCTCCTTGATTAGGTCGTCACAAAGGTTTCCACGCTAGACCAAGTGTCCCCGTTCGCGTTGTTGCCGACGATGCGGAAATAGTGAGTGGTCGACGAGGTTAACCCGGTTAATGACTGGGATTCATGGCCGATTGTTGGAGTGCCAACGTCTGTACAGAATGCCCACTCTGACCTCGTGGCCCCACCGTCCGTCTGACCATAGCAAAGCGTGAGTTCGGTGTTGGTACCGTTGTCATAGACGTCCCATTCAATCTGGACAGAGGATGAGGAGATGTTGGTGGCTGTGATGTTACGCAGTGTCATGTCGTACTCGTGAACCCAGCCGCGAAGCGGGTCATCTACCCAAACAGGTAGGTGGAGGAGCGCTGCCTTTGTTTCTTGGGTCAGTGGGAAACCCCACGCCTCGTGATAAGGTGCGAGGTTGTACCCAGTCGCGGCCGAGAGTTCGATTACCCATCGGTCCATTATCTCATCATCGGTGGTTGGAGGGTCTTCCATCGAGTAGTATACCGTCAGAGCCTCAGTAATGGGATCCCACCCGAAAGCCTCCCAGACTAGGAGATAGGTTTCTAGTGCCGTCCAAACCTCCCAGGATGATATGTTGCTTCCATCCTGAAAGTACTCCTCTACATGTCTTGCCCGAGCAGATGGTAACAACTGGCCGTGGTTATGGGCGTATTGGAGATCTACTCCAACGAGGTCTACCATGAGTTTGACGGAAAAGAGATTGACCGATCCCTCGGTGGCTCCGGGAGGTCTTAACGACGCCCACCATTGATGGTTGTGACCTAGCTCGTGGAAAAAGCCCCAATCACCCTGTGACCACAGTCTGGTTGAGTCTACTACGTCATCGGCTTTTGTGAGATGGGCCATGAACGGATATCCACTATGCATCCATCCGGCACTAATCTGCACATCGAAGGCCACCCGTTCGACCCGTGGCCAGGGTGTGAAGCCCGATAGTTCGTGTTGCATCACAAGCGCCTGGTCCCAGAAGTCCATGGTGGCGTTCGGGTCCTCCAGATCGCGGATCACAGACGAGGGCACAGTCAAGATGAACTGATCAGATTCGATTTCGGCCCAAGGAGCAGGATAGTGGCGGATGGTGCTTTTCCAATGTGAGAGATCCGTCACTCCCTGCTTCCAGTAGGGTGCGAGTACTGCATTTTCAATGGTCACATCAAATTCTCCCAATGACGAGCCAGCCGGAACACGGATGTAGATGGGCCCTCCGAAGGCATTGCCGACTTCCAGTTCCGTGCTTCCCACTTCGAACGCCCTGTAGACAATTGGGTGCCGTTCGAGAACCTCCCTCCGAAGAACGTTGTCGGTGTGTGCCCCAACTAGCACATTGACTCCAGTCCCAACTATCTCTGATGGGAATGTGATGTTAACCACCTCACCGGCTACTGCGTACAGGCCCGTGCTCATCCGACCGTCTTTCCTTGCCCCTGCGGCAGTAAATTCACTGGGCAATCCTGCGAAGTTACCGTCAATGGTTAAGGTTCTTTCAACCCTGGAGGCGTTTTGGGAGACATCGCCAGGGAAAGCAGATGAGCTGGGATGAGCGGGCAATTCGTGAGCTGGCAGAGACGACAAGAGATCTCTTGCTAGTTTCATGATATAAGTATCCAGAGGATCTTCGTTTACATCAAAGGTGTTTGTCGAGGTTATCTCGACCCATTCCAAGTTTTCAAGCATTCCCAGAATAGGACCCCATGCAATCTCGTAATCCATAGGTATTTGCCCCATTATGCGTTCTAGCGCATATATGGCTATCGAGAGGTCCGTACTGTTGTCGATAGTCAGATCATGCGAGTAGTGGGCTTCGAATTCGGTGAGCGATGCATGAAACCGATGAAACAATGATGGGGGGTTGTTCGTTAATCTTGTATCACCCTGCCGCGTTTCCGGGGAGACAAACAGACCTGTTGTGTTGAGAATCAAGTTCCCTGGATATTGGCCGGCAACGTCGCTGTTCGAATAAGCCCAATACCATGAGTGGCCACCGAGAACTACGCCTCCACCGGAAGAAATGAAGGCCTCAAGCACTGTATTTTCACTAACTGAATAACTGTTCCAGAAATCGCCAATGAAGCAATCCATCGAGGTCAGATCGGAAGGCCAAGCGTCACTAATGACCGTGAATCCCTCATCGGCCAACTCATCCTCAAAGTGGTCGTAATCAACTTGTACGCCGATGGTTTTGTTGTTTCCGCCGCATACCCATAGAATAGCGTTTAGGGACAGGGTGTTTTCGGCCCCCCCATTTTGGTCAGCGACCATATTCTCGTGACCATACCCTATCACTCGGCCTTTTCCGGAATGCGATGCGGAGACGGTGGGGCGGTGGGCTGCATCAAAAGCGATGGGGAAGGACCATTCTCCCAAAGGAAGGATTAGCGACATCAATGCCGAGCCATAATCCAGTATTTCGCCCCCAACCCCACTTGTAATGTCATTCCAGTCAGCGTCTAAATCGTGGACGGCTAGAGAAAGATTTGTGCTGAAAGAGCCACCAGTGTTGTTCGCCCACAATCGATATGTTCGCCATTCTGTACGCTCTGTTGGTATTCCGCGAATATCGCCATTTGTTTGCAAAGATAAACCGTCAGGAAGTTGGGGGTAGACCTCCCATGAAGTGATGTATGGCCCATCGTTCACGACAGAGATCAGTGCGCTTTTGTTCGCTTCTATGGCAACGTCTTGACCATCTCCCCAAGATATGCCCAAGGGAGTCATATCAACCACACGGAGGTAGATGGTGATACTGTCGGATCCTCCTGAGTTGTTGGCCCATACTGTGAACAGAGTCCATTCGAACAGCGTGCTTGCGAACCCCTGAATGCTTCCATTCTGAAAAAGGAGACCATTCGGCAAGTTGGGGTATAAGCCCCATTCAATAGGGACTCCTCCAGACAACGTAGGAGTCAAATTCACAGTGTCCACATTCCACACGAATTCAAAGGAGGCTTCTCCGTAACTCAAGGCCGAGATTTCGCCAGGTGCCAAATCGCGTATTGTTATGGAGATGATGACCTCTGTACTGCCGGCTTCATTTGATGCGGAAATGGTGTAAAAAGCCTCCAGCATAGGCATATCGGGAATTCCACTCACTTCGCCAGTGACATTGTCAAGAACGAGTCCAGAGGGCAAGAAGGGGGACGCCGCCCATTGGTTCGGACCATCTCCTGAGAATGAGGGGATGAGGTGAACATTGTCGCCAATTGTGGCTTGTATGCTTTGAATACCGTAGTCCAAAGCTGATGGTGGCAACATCGGACGGCAACGACTATCTTCTTCAACTTCTGATGGGGAACATGATTTATCATCGATGACCGGGGTATCATTTTCCGAATCTGATGATTCTACACAAGCCTCATCCAGTAGGTATTCCCCATCTGGACAGGGGTCATCATCACCCCCTACTACATCACCATCCGTATCTGTGATTCCATCGCCACCACTGCATCCTGCAAAGGGCAGGAGTATCATCAGTAGAGACAACAAATATGCTTTCTTCTTCATGGGCTTACGACAGCAAGGGAGAACATAAAACCTCCATTTAACATTGGCATAATGAAGTGCCCCTAGTGTTTATCCGCGTAAAAGAGAGTGCCCTGAGTGATGTGGGCATCATCTAGGGTACGGAATATGTCGGATACGTCATTTAGGGGTACCCTTGCTGATGGTCTATGGTGGAGAGTGGCTCCAGCAAGGCGCCCAATGCTATCAGTGGGGCCCTCTTTTGCCTCGCAATCTACTTTTTTATTTCGGGATGGTCGGCGATAGAAGTGGCCGACGATTCGGAGGATTTAGCCCGTGGGACCGTTTTAGAGAATGACGAATTTAGCAACCAATTAAACGAGAATATGAGAAATTCGGGATATGAAGATATCTTGATCGGTTTGGTCTTATTCGCAATTGGACTGATTTTTTCACCAATCTCGAGCAAGCAAAGTAATTCAGAAGATCAAACGCCTGTAAAACAGTTTGACGTTTGCGAATTATGTGGAGAGGATATTACAATTCAGGCAAGTATCAGACGATGCGTTCAATGTAAATACTATCTCGATACTACTGGAAGGAAACAACCAATGCCAGAATCATACTGGGCAATAGGGAATTCGACAAATGGAAAAAAGAAGGCGAAAAAAGAGAGAATCAAAAAGAAGAAAAAACGGCCAATAAGAAGTGAAATAACACTAGGCAAGGAAGAAAAAAAGAAGTTTTTCTGTCCTCAATGTGAAACCCAACTAATGGTGGGGAAAGGGCATTTCGGGGAAATCAAATGCCCTGAGTGCAAGGAGCAGTTTAATTTTAGTGAAATTGAAGATTTTTGGTGGAACGAGTGATTACTATACTCTTTGACTAATATTCCAATCTGCATGCAGACAGCATAGGGGTAAGGTGATTTCCACTGGCATCATCTAGGGCCTATTGAGGGCCCCCTGAATGACAAAGCCCGTAATAATGGGTTAGTATGTAGAACCCAGGATTATGGATGCGTTGCAAGGTAACCGTTGTACTCGGGGGCATCATAATCCCTACCCTGAATGACGCATACATCATAGAGGGGCTCCCTTAGTGACGAATATGGAAGAGAATGAAGGATGGGCAATGTTCCGCCGTACGATTATCATAGTAGCAATCTTATTGTTAATTCTCTCCCCAATTTTTCTTTACGTTTACTTGGAAAGAGGGCTTGAAGGCGCCATAGATTTCTTCGCTGACCGAATCATTGGAGTGATGTTCGCAGGATTACTGGCGGGTGCCTTCGTATTGTTCGACAAACTCTCCAATAAACTGTTCAATAAACAAGACTGAACGTATCATATTCCCTACCATTGTTACAAATAACCCTGTCCAAGATTAATTGGATTCTGTGGAGGATGGATTGGAAAATTGACTCATAAAATCCCAGACTATCTGCACGGTGTTTACATTTGTAGGATTATCAAAAAAATATGAGTTAGAAGGATAGGGAGAATGCGCCGCGAAATTCAGTGTGACTAACTGAACCTCCGTATCACCATCGCAATCATCGTAGCCCATTACTGAGTAGTCGTAATACTCCTCGTAAATTGTGGGCAGGGAGCCATCCGAGCAACCATTCATATCTCCCCAGTCCATGATATTCTGGATTGCACCCTCCTCTCCTTCAAGTGATAGATCGAAATATAGCGATGATGGGTATGATGCGCCATACGGAATAATCTGATCAAGTAGCCCGTGAACCTCAATCAAAGAAACAGGAGTGTAGGTCGGTGATGGATTTTCCAGCAAATACAAGGCCATGCAACCTACTGCAGCAAATATCTCGCTTGCCTCGCTTGCTAATTTATGAGTCATCGCACAGCCATTCGAATGGCCAGAAGAATAAATCCTGGAGCTGTCTACTGAGAAATTGCTGCTGATGTGATCAATGAGATCAGTTATGAATCCGACATCATCAATTCCCTCATCCTTGGCTTCTCCGCAACACCATCCAGCATTCCAAGAATTCTCGTACCCTTGAGGATAAACCACTATCACATTATTCTCCTCAGCAATTACATCAAAATGAGAGTAGTTGTATAGTGCATTTTTGTTGCCTGTATAACCGTGAAGATTGACAATTAACGGATGTTTTTGAACCTCATCATAACCAGTAGGGACGTGGATTAACCAACACCTTTCCATTTCCGTGAATGTCATACATTCTTCAATCAGAGCAGGAGTTTCGATATCTGGGGTGCTTGGTTCCGAAGAGTTTTCTGATTCATCGTACTCGCTAGTTAAACACCCACTCATCGACGATGATATGAGTAGGATGGCAACGACTATCTTACCAACCATGCTAATTCTATGTTTTTTGCTCTTAAAACCCTTGTTGACGAACCCATCGACAAGGGTACCCAAGTTGATGTGACGCAGCAAAGCATATTCCGACGCACTACTTAGGAATAATGTGGACGAGCCAAAACTATCGGGAAGAATTCTGAAGATTTCTGTAATCTCAGCATGTGTTGCATTCTGGCCGATGTTTGCCTTCGGCGATTACATAGGAGTAAATCCGGATTCACTCGGTCCCCTGATCTTCACAATTCCAGCTGGAATGGTTACCTTTCTTGTGTGTCTCTGGACGACATTTCATTCTGGTGGAAAATCGTCCTATTTGATTACAATTAGTGGGTTTGTTCTAATTGGTTTGGCGTTTTTGACTTTCCTGGTTGGGGCGATGGAAAGTTTAGGTAGCTCAGGAGATGCAACTGGCCCTGATAGAGTCTCAAGCTTTTTGACATTCACCATATTAGGCATATTTGCAATTATTACTGGAATGGTCGTGGCATGGTTCGAGTCTCCGAAGGATCGCAAAAAACGGAAACCCAGAGAATACAATGATTTTGAGAGTGCCTCCGCGAAATTGGAAGAAATCTTCACTTCCACACTTCAAGGGGAAGATCTGGATAGGGCCATTTCCAGCATCCCCAAGAGGCTAGAAAAGTTCGAGGGGAAATGGGACGAGCTGATAGTTTGGGCCGAGGAAAAGCATGGGTCCCAATAGTATGCCGGCATCAATCAGGGTGCCCAGTGTAATGCCGGTATCTTGAAGGGCCACTTGGAGTAAAGGGGCGATATGGAGCACACACTGGCGATGCAAATCGTGGGGGCCGTCTTGGTCCTCGTAGCAATAATGAAGAATAGAGATCCAATTGGTTTTAACAAGAGTATTTTCGGCGATGTTGAGGGCGTAGAAGGGGGTCCAGCAGCGTCAATGAGGATGCTTATCGGAGGGGGTTTTGCAGGAATGGGATCGATCAACCTTTACTGTAGTTTCAATGTAGAAGACGCAGTAGCAACAGAAGCGATTCTAGTTGGTACTGCTATAGGCCTGGCCCTAGTGTTTGGGACTATTCTTGGAGCAAAATTCAGGGGCTACTTGGAACACATTCCAACACCACCAATGGTAATTTTCCCAGGACTAATAGCAATCTGCCTTTACTCAGCATTGATGTAGTCATAGGCATCACCTTCCCTAGGGAATATTCGGGGTAATGGAAGATTTCAGGCAAGATTAATGTCGTTATCTTCTATGGTTGAGGCATGTCGGAGGAGAATCTACTTTCGATAGCGGGCCTTCTCTCGTTCTTCCTAGGGACGATTTCACTCTACATCGTCCACAGATCAAATCACCTAAAATGGAACGAGAAAGCAGCTGGGTACATACTGGCATGGATTTTTCTATCCAAATCAATAGCTTACCCATGCGATGCCTACGTACTGCAAATCACGGAAGGGGGGACGCTGCTTGTCCCGCCCTGGGAGTATTTCTACTCACTATCAATGCTCAGCAACATGCTGTTCATGCCACTTTGCTTCCTCCTTTCGCTGGTATTCCCCGTCTCGGTACTAAGGACTAGGAGACAGCTGAAGATCGGCATCTCGGTGTTCGTTCTACTAGTTCTATACAGGGTGACGGTTTTCGTTTCCGTGGGAGTCAACTCACTGGAGCTGGTGGGCCTAGAGTACATCCTCACGACAATCGTCTGGACATCCAACTACGTCCACTTCAAGATAAAAAATCTCCACGACCCCAATAAGGGACATGGGCGCATAGCTAACATAAGTGCGCTACTACTCATGCTGCACACGGGGTTCAACTGGTTCATTTGGGTCGGAGTCTTCACCAGATCCGATTACTTCTACTTCGAGGATCTTAGGCTTGGTTTGGATGCGAGCGGCTCTTTCTCGGAGTACTTCTGGCTCCTCTCACTCACCATATCGATATGTGGCGCGCTGTGCATAGTCGCTACATCACTCGGAATTTTCTACATTAACGGCGAGATGGATGGGGTTGGCATCGCTGTCCTGTCATACATACTGCTTGGGGTGGTGAGTCATTTCGTCTATCTCTCCGGGGCTGGGACTTCGGCTTGGTTCTTCACGGCCGAAGACAACCTGACCAGCACGTGGAACATCTTCACCAGGCAGGCCCACTACTCCATAGGAAGGCCCGTGATTGCGATGATAATACTCCTCCAGTACGGGATATACGACTTGAGCAACTCGAGGAATTACTCGGTTGCCAAATTACAGTCTATTCTGATAATTGCGGTGGCTACTGCCGCTCTATTGGAAATGGTCCAGTTAGTCCTTCCAATAAGCGAGGTGCTATCTGCCGGATTCCTAGGGATTATCCTCGCCCTGGGAATTGGTTGGGAGGAAAAAACATTCCACGGCGTGGCCACTAACCCTAGGAGTGTTGCCGAAATACTCTCAGATAGCAAATGGGCCTCTCCTGAGATAGAGATAGCAGAAAATGCCTACAAGAACTTCAACATATCTCTAGCCGTATTCCTGCTAGTGACTGTTTTCCTGGCCTACGTGATGGACGTCTCGAACGTATTGATAGATAATTTGGGTTGATGTAATGGAGGAGGAGACAAGCTACTTGGCCCTCGTCTTCTCTGATGAAGACTCCAGAGTTTACATATTCGCCGTGCTGGTTGCGTTCCTGCTGACGGCCGCCTACCAGACCTCTGTCTTCTTCTACTTCAAATCCGAGGAGATAATCGGGAAATACGACGTTCCATCCTGGGACGTCTCGTTCGAGAGTATCGACCTGAGTGAGGAGGAAACCCAGATAATCGCAGACGGCACGACCTCATCTTATTTCCTGGAGATAGACGACTCCATGATAATGGAGAACTCTTATGTCGGTTTTCTGAATGTTGTTGTGAGTTACGAAGAGACTTCGGACAACTTCGCAGATCCATGCGACTTCGTGAGCGTGAACCTGAGGCCGGAGGGGATATTGGCTCAGTGGGATAATGAGAGCAACAGCCTCTCAGGTAGCAGCGATCAATGCACCGACATCTTGCTCTTCGTACAGATTTATCCTTCGTTTGACGGGTCCAACGTGACTGTGGAGTCGGACACAATCGACGAGGCATTGGCCCATTGGTCCAACGAAACATATGGGAAGGGGGAGTTGAATCTCGAGGTCGAAGTAAACACCCAGCAGAGAGTCGAGGGGCCGATACCCACTCAACAGGACAACGAGGAGTCCGTCACAGTGACATGGAGCGTTACCACCTTCCTACCAAAGGCCACACAGCTAAATGATGAGTGAAGGTGCCTTGGCTGATACGGGCATAAGCAATAGTAGGGCATTTTACAGGGATAATTTTGATAATCATTCTGCTTTCGAGATGCCATGGAGGATGAGGGATCAATAGGAATCGGGGCGATGATCGTCTTCATCGCGCTGATACTTGTCGCTGCGGTTGCCTCCACGATCATTATCAAGACCGCGGAGGAGCTGCAGCAGAATGCGGAGAACACCAGCTCTGACACCAGGCAGCAGATTTCAGGGAAGGTCACCATATCTGACATCTATGTGAAGGATACCGCCAATCCGATGAGGTGGGACCATAGTGGCGGAGGGGGCGATCCACTTGCGGAGATTGGAGATGACTGCGGGCCGCCCACTGCCAATGACTGTCGTACCGATGTAGCTACTTTCGAGGTTATCGCAAGGATTGGCTCTGGCTCGTTGAACGTCCAGCAAGGAGATATTTCCTACTACATCACGTGTGGTGTGACATACTCCCAACTGACCCCAGACCCGCCCGGCCCATTTACTGGTGCAGCTCCCACTGAGGTATTGGGGAAGACCGTTGCCGCTGTCGACTCAGGACTAGTGTCGGCCGCCCAGATGGATGGTACGGCAATATCTGATGGTGAAGAGATCGTCGCTGGGACCAGCTTCCGATTCGAGATAGACCTAAATCCAACCAATGCTGACGATGAGGGAGGCGTGAATCAAGATATCGAGGACGCAGACTTCGACACACCGACCGCTGTTGGTTGTGATGCGGAGGCTGGCGTAGGGCAGGTTCTCAATCTTAGGATCGTGGTCGATGGAGGGGGGGAAACTCTGGCCCGGTTGAAAATTCCATCCCTCATGCCCGGCACCTCGGTGATGTAAGTGCCGAATTGAAAGAGCATAGAATGGTGGGGCGATGACTTCGGTCGATTAGTCATGAGGCTGCAGGCGAGTCCTTCGAGAATTGGCTCAGGAAATTCCACATGAGCTCGTAAGTCGGCTCGCCGCCTACCTCGCCCGGCCAGTTATGGTCCCAGATCTGAAGGCCGTAGTGCTCGATTATCACGCCATCTATGCAATCACTGTGGATGACGTGCTCCTCCGTGAGACTTGTCTCCACTGCATTCGCTTGGCAAGAGGACTTTTCGGCCCAGTAATCGATTAGGTTTGGGACCTCGCTCATCGTGCCCACTCCTTCGTGCTCGCCTTCCTTCCAGTCCCAATCTTGGTGGTAGTAAATGATGTAGTCTAGCTTACCGTGAATGTGCAATATGCCGATTCCGCTTGCTATATCACAAGACTCCGGGCTTACCGGCATCGTCCCGGCGAATGACGCTGTAGCAGCAAACATGTGATTGAGTTGGCAGGCTATCTCATAGGTGAACATTGCACCGAGAGAATAGCCAATAGCGTACAGTCTGTCTTGATCTATACAGTATGATTCTGATAACTCCTCGACGATAGCCTCGGCGAAATTGTTGTCTTCCTTCGAGGTTGCAGCCGTATTGAGGAACCACTCACCCTCTGCTGCCGTCCTATCTTGCTCGGCAATTGCGTATGCCATGACAAACTTCTCCTGCTCGCCCAACTGATCGAACTGCTCTTGTTGGGCGAAGTCCTCTTGCGAGTCTGTGCCACCATGGAATGCAATCACGAGTGGCAAACTAGTTCCCGGATCTGAGCTGGGGACAGAAATCCTGAACTCCCTTTCTACACCATTAACCTCAATCGAAGCCAGAGACTGAGTTACCGCGATAGAGGAGGTCATGCAGGGGTCTTCCAATACCGGAAGATCGACCATGTCTTCGTCGCGTTCCTCCGCCACTCCTAAGCACCCGCTAATCGATGAGGATATGAAAAGGAAAGCAATGAGAATCCTATAATCCATGAATAACTCTGTGCTATTTTTACTGATAAACCCTTATCGAAATTGACCTTAGCCTTGGTTGCAACAAAGGAACGCTAGTGTATGCGGGCGTATTCAGCCAGAACCCAATTATCCTACCCCTCATTGGAGATGTTCTCGCTGATTTTCTGGAGGATGTCCCGGATTTCTACCAGGACGTTGTTTGACTCGTCGGGGGGTGCGGACTGTTGTGGGGCGGAAACCAGTGCGTCCCTTTGCTGAAGGACGAGGTCTCGGAACTGATTGGAGTTCTTCACCCCGGTGAGAATGAATGGCGCGGCACCAGCAGTCTCGAACTGCATCCTGACTACTCCGAAGGCGTTCAGTATCGGGCCCTCATGGATGGACACGTCTGTGAGCTTGTCCAAGGGGATGTTCTGCTGTTTCTTGAATAGCCACCCCATTCTCATGTTGATTGAGCGATCCGTCAGGGCCCCGCTCATGTGCTCGTATTGCTTCTGATGAACGAGCCACCCGAATAGGATCCAGATTGGCATGACTATGATTCCTACCATCGTAACAAGTAGGCTCACATTAGCCATGATCCACCAGTAAATTATGATCTTCCTGTCGAATTCCACTGCCATGATGTGGCCCTTGTCGGCGTATCCAGTCTCCATCATTGTGACTGCGGGTACGCATTGAGGAAAGAACTTGGTGGCTCTCAGGGCTCCATCAGACCCTTCAGCACCGCCTCGACCCTGTCCATCCCCCTGGAGATGTCATCGCGGCCGATCGTGTAGGCGAACCTCAGATGCCCCTCGCCCGCCTCGCCGAACGCTGTCCCGGGGGAGCACAGGACCCCTCCCTCGAGGATCTTGAGCGCGACCTCCTCGCTGTTCATGCCCGGCACCTCCACCTTCGGGAAGACGTAGAAGGCACCGGTCGGGACGTGGCAGGAGACGCCTGGCATGGAGTTGAGCCTCTCGCATATGAGGTCCCTTCGCGCCTTGAACTCCGCGCACATCTCCTCGGGGTACTCGGGGTACTTCTCAAGCGCCTCTAGCACAGCATGCTGCATTGCGTCGTTGGAGCATGCGGTAACGTAGTACTGCATCTTGGTCAGCTCGGCCATGAGTCCCGGGTCAGGAGAGAGCAGGTATCCTATCCTCCACCCGGTCATCGCGAAGGTCTTGGAGAACGACTGGACCATGACCAGCTTGTCGTAGCCGGCCCCAAGGAAGGAGACGTGGGGCGAGTCGTAGACTATCCGGTCGTATACCTCGTCGGTGATCAGCCACAGGTCATTTGCCCTGGCGAACTCCACCAGCTCGTCCCTCTGCAGCTCGTCCACGTTGCCACCAGTGGGGTTGCTGGGGAAGTTGTACAGTATCGCAACTGTGCTGTCGTCGACGACCTCCTCGAGTTCCTCGATCGTCGGGACGAAACCGTTCTCGAACCTGCATGGGTAGAAAGAGGGCTCACCGCCGCAGATGACGACGTCGGGGGGGTAGAGGGGGAAGTAAGGCTCGGGGATCATCACCTTGTCCCCGGGGTTGACGATAGCGAGGAAGATGTCCAGAAGTGCATTGGTCCCGCTCATGGTGATGCATACGTTGGACTCGTCCAGCGTGGGGATGCGATGGTGCCACATCTCCGCTATCTTCTGCCTAAGAGGGGGGAGTCCCGCGGTGGTCGTGTACTTGTTCCTACCCTCCCTCATAGCCCGTGCGAACGCCTCGACTGCGAGTTCGGGGGGCTGGAAGTCCGGCTCGCCCAGCCCGAACTGCACGGCGTCGTCGCCGGCCATGTCGAACATCCTCCTCACTCCGGTTGGACGAATGCTCTTCGAGCGGTCGGAGAATCTCACCATGACCTGCGGACTAGCGTCCTAGGATTTGAAGAAGGCGGCGCGGAATGCTCGATTTCACCTTTAGGAGGGGTTTCAGTCCACCAGTTCCGCATCGATTGCGGCCTCTCCCCCCTCGGCGGAGCGCATCCTCGCCAGGACCAGCGAGCCTGCCCACCCCATGGCCACCAGTACCACGAGCCCGAGGGCAGCGGTCGGTATGCCCCGGGAGGATGCCCCTCCTCCCTCTCCCGTTACCTCGTAGAAGACTGGGAGGGAGTGCGAGTCACCCGAGGAGGCGTGGACCTCCACGATGTGCTGTCCCTCGGACAGTTCCCTAGGATCGAGGATGACGTGCCACAGGAATGGGGTCAGGGCTCCCAATTCCTCCGGGGGCTCGGAGTAGGTGGTCTCGTACCATGGGCCGCTGCCCACCCTGTACTCGACCCTATCGACCGAGCCGGCCTGCCCCCATGCGTGCCCGGTGATGTTGATCACGTCCGTCTGGGTGAGGTTCAGCCCGTGGCTCTGGAGGGTCGGGTCGATGGACCCAGTCTGCCCGGAGTCCCTGAGGAAAATCGCCAGCTCGACCGAGGCCAGGGCGTCTACCATCCCATATCCGAACTCCCTGTTCCAGTAGGGATCGACGTCCGGAGCGCTGGGCTCGCCCCTCAGCTCCGAGGTGTGCTTGAGAACCTCCTTGATCTGGAGGGGCGTGAGGTTGGAGTTCGCCTCCATGACCAGGGCGATAATGCCGCTGACCGCGGGGGTCGCGTACGAAGTACCGCTCCCCCTGCCCGTGTAGGTATTCTCCGAGGCGTCACCGCCGAGGAAGTTGTTGCAAGAGCCACTGGTGACGCAGGCCTCGGCCTGGACTATGTTGGTCCCGGGGGCGCTGATCTCCGGGATCAGCTCGTTGAGGGGGTTGCCGTCCCCGTTGTCCTTGCGAGGGCCCCTGGACGAGTAGCCTGCGATCTCGTCGTCGGTCCTGTTGACGGTGTTCTTGTCATCGGTGGCAGCGACCGTGATCGACAGGGAGGACGCGCTCATGCCCGAGAGCCCGTCATTGTCCTCCCCGGAGTTGCCTGCTGCGTTCGAAACCACGACGCCTATCTCCATGGCCTCGTCGAGTATCCTGCTGTGCATGTCCGAGCCGTCCGAGCCGCCGTCCTCGTGGCTGGTAATCCCCCAAGACAGTGAGATGATGTCGATGCCATGTCCCTCCTCGACGACCCCTGGCCAAGCGTCGTCCCGATGGTCGATAATCCACTGAAGCCCGTTCATGGCTGACTCGTAGAATTCCTGCTCGAGTAGGTAGTTCTCGAACGGGCCCGCTCCCACGTCGGTTCCTATCCTCACGTCCACGAGGCCCGCATCGGGGGCTGATCCGTAGAACTGGGACTGGGTTCCGTCCGCCTCCAGCCCGGTAGCGCTGGCCATGCCCATGCAGGCCGTCCCGTGCTGGTTGCCGTCATCGGGGTCGAAGGAGCCGTCGTCCTCCCGACCGCCTGCGAGGATGCACTGAGGGTCGCTGTGGACGTAGCACACGGCGTCGTACCCCGCGACGAACTTGTCCACCAGGCCGGGATGCTCGTTGTCCACCCCTGTGTCAACCATGGCGATGTTGATCCCCCTGCCGGACAGTCCCAGGTCCCATGCCCCGACAGGGTAGTCGGAGGAGTTGCTGGCCCTCACCGCAGGAGTCTGGACGTCGCCGTAGAAAACCAGCGAGCCGTACCTCTCGACCATGGCGACTCCATCAATCTGGGACAGGCCCCATGCCTCCGTGGGATCGATATCACCTAGCAGGACAGCGTCCACTACGGGCAGCTCCTGTCTAATCTCGAACCCCATCGATAGCAGAATCTGCCTGTCGGAGTCAGTTACGGCTCTGGTGAAGGATAGACCGACGTTGACAGGTCCCACTGCCTCCTGGATGGAGTCATGGATGCCGTTCCTGTCCATGTCCAGGGTGGTCACGTCCCACCACTTGGAATGCGGGTCCCACCAGATATCGGATTGTTCTGGCACCGAGGTCAGGTGGCCCGGCTCTACAATCTGCGCCTCTACGAGCCTCGTCCCCTGTGGCGTGGATGCCGAGCTAGAGGCCGCGATGCTCCCCGTCAGCGGGGACATCATGACGACGATCATTAGCAGTGCGAGCAGTCTGCGGTCCATCGTGCTCCTGCGCGCATCGGCTTCTATTCAAACCAACCTAGTTCGGAGAGGGGATTAGGCAGTTCGCTGAGAGGATGAGTTGTGGTGGGGGCACTGGGATTTGAACCCAGATCAGCGGGTTTCTTCCGCTTAGCGTGCACCCGGATCGCGCACGCTCTCGGTTTGCGACAGGTCGGTGCTCCAGTTGGTCATCAAATCCATCAGAATACCTCCTCGTCGTCATTCCCGTGCAACTGGAGCCCGCGGTACTACCAGGTTATACTATACCCCCAAGGGTGACCCAGAGAGCGGTTTCCCGCTTATGATGGTCTCGGTCGTCCGATGTGTCACAGTGACGACGCCAATGGGCCCAGAGAGATGCTCAGCATGGTCCACACGCCCATTATGGAGACTGCCAGGCCCCACGCCCTGGGCCTCAGTCCGACGCTCATTAGACCGATGATGGAGGAGTACTGTCCGAACAGTAGCGGTACCGATCGGAGTACTGTGGCGGCTATGCCCGCCGTCACCCCGTAGCAGAGCAGCATCAGCGGCGAAAGTAGGACGCCGAGCAGCCCGGACCTCGCGGTAGCACCGACCCCCTGGGCAATCATGGAGGGCTCGACCAGCCAGATCAGCCAAGCCAGCCACAGCCCCAGGTAGACGTCCTCGGAGAACCTCCTCTCGCCCCTCCATTCTCTGTACTTCTGGTCGAGGCGGGCATGCAAGACCCTGGAGAGGACCTCCACCTCCGCAATCCTGCCCCTAGTGAGCATCGAAGCACCGTGGTAGACCAGTAATCCCGAGAGAGCCAGCTCCACCATCGTCCAGTTCGAGCCCATTCCCGACCCGGAGAGGAGGGCCACAGGCAAGGCCCATGCGATGAAGCCGAATAGGGATGCACCCATTGTCATGAACACCCCGACGCCGGGGATCAGTACCTCCTCGGGAGACTTGTAGTCCCTCTCCGATGGCATCGCGACCACCAGTAGGGGCAGAAGCGACAGCCCCGCCACCATCGACAGGATGTTCAGGGGGGAGTGATCTGATCCGAGGGACGCTGCCTTGGCGGAGGACTTGATGTCCGAGGGGGACATGGAGCCTGGAGACCAGTCCACGATGAATCCGGCGGAGTCTATGACGAACACAGAGTCAGTGGGTCCGCTCGGGAGGGAGTTGCCCACCGTCCCGTCATCTAGGAGCAGTGGCCATGAGCCGTTGAGTTCCAACGAGAAGTCGTCCAGGTTGTACGCCTTCACGTCCTCACCGGTGGCAATCTGGACGAAGGACGCCGAGGGCCCCCCCTCCATCGCGAGCACCTTGGCTGCGGAGTCGAAGTCGTCCATCTGCCTCTCGGCATTGGGGGACCCCGGGGTGAACAGCCCAAGAACTGCCACGTCAGATTCGCCCAGCAGCCCCGAAAGGGACTTCGCTCCGGAGTCGGGGTCGTGCGAGAGGAGTATGAAGCTCGGGGCGGCGCTACCCTCGCGGTAGTTATCCGAGTCTATCTCCGGCAGCCCAATTGCCGTCCCTGTGCAGGCGAGAGCTAGCAGGAGAACGGAGCCGTATGCTGGCAGGGGTAGCTGCGAGCCCCTCATCGATGCCCCTGCCCATGCCAGTAGCCCCAGGAACACTGAGGCCACGGCTGCGAACGACCCCAGTATAGGCGGGGTATCCTCTGGAACGTTGAACCTGAGCAGTACCCATGAGTGGCAGGTCTCCCCCGGGTCCTGATCTGTTAGCACCATGCACGCATCCAGCATGTAGTTCCCAGGAGCAAGGGGCTTGTCCGTTATCCAGGTTAGGACGGTCCTGTTGGATTCTCCCTTGGAGAAGCCGTCCGGGATCTCGAAGTGGTCCACCCAGACGTCCTCGTCGTGCTTGTCGTGCCTCATGTCTGACCAAGGGACTGGTCCGACCAGCTCAATCGACTGAGCGGAGAAGTCTGATGCGCCCCATGGCGAGAAGGGAGTCAGCTCGATCCTCGCCATTCTGTTCTGGTCGACTACCACGTCCAGCTCTGCCTCGATCATGTGCCCGTCAAAGATAACGCCGGTCCTGGCATCGTAAGTTCCCCACCAGAGGGTCCCGGATACAGCGCACTCGTGCCTTACCTGTATTGACAGGCGTATCTCCTCCCCGGAGTTCATCGAGACGTTGACGTTCTCGGCCCTCACCTCGAAGATGTGTGGGTCTGTCCTGTCCTTGTTCATCACTATCGGCTCCGTGTCAACGCTGGATAACGCGGTTATCCCCCCCATAGTAAGCGAGACCGAGAACTGCGTTTCAGCGCCCAGTGGACCCCCTACAGGGAGGTCGGATATCGAGCATATGTTGCTGTTCGATTCCAGTGAGGCGAAGAGCAGGATTGTGATGTTTCCCTCGAACCGGAATGGCTCCTCGGTCGGCGCCGAGAATGCATCGACAATGGTTGGTAGCGTCAGCGAGCTACTCTTGGAGAAGGAGACGCTCCCCGATGGTAGGCCGGTCACAGTGGTCCAGTTTCGGTCCAGGTACTGACCATCCTCCACCCCCTTTAGGAACAGCATGTGCTGCTCGGGGTACGACTGGTCTACCCCGGGACCCTCGTATGCTAGCTGGTTCTGGGCTACGCTGGAAGAGGATGACAGGATTAGCAGGGCGGATATCGCCATCAGAAACAGAGGAGCGCGTCCCTGACTCAACCTACTCACCATTGGATTCTGCCCCAACCTGTTGTTCAATCCTTTGTATTCATGTTAGAAGAGCCTCGTAGCGACGAAAAAGGCCATCAGAGAGCCTGAGAGGGTCGCGATGAAGTTCACCCCGTGCTTCCCCAGATACCCGCGATTCTCCAGCATCGCACCCAGTATGGAGTCAACCTGGCACCCTAGCCATCCGATTAGGATAACGAACGGGAAGAACAGCTCTACTGGCGTCGGGTCCCCGTTTATTGCCCCAAGAATCGTGGATACTACAGAAATCAGTAGCGCCCCGTAGAAGGCTGCCAGGGTCCCGGTTGGGGACATCCCCCCGTTCGTTCCGGCCGGCACGGCCTCGAGGGTGGTTATTATCCGGGTCCTGGGATCTAGGCTGCCTATCTCCGAGGCAAGGGTGTCTGAGGCAGCCACAGAGACTGACGAGCAGAGCATGAAGTACGCCCACTCGTGGCCTCCGATGAAGAAGTTCCCGATCGCGATAATGCTGGCCATCCCGCCGTTGGCCATTACGTTCTTCCAACCCCTGACCCCTGCGTTGGCCTCCTCGGCAGATATCTTCGCCTTCTCCTCAAACCTCCATTTGGTCGCGAAGGATCCTACAATCAGGAAGGTCATGAGAACCACCAGCCATGTCCAGTGCCCCATCAGGGATATCGTCAGCCCCACCACCAGGGCGGCAATGACGCCCCCTTTATCCAGTAGGTCCTTCCACATGGATACGAGCAGTAGGACCGATACCAGCGCAATGGAGACTGTGAGGTCATCGCCTAGTTCGACCATATTGACAGCATGTCGTTACCATTGGCGGTCATGAACGATTCGGAGTAGGCTCGTGGATGAGGGCGAATTACCGGGGGACCACTCCTACTCGATGGAGTTGACGCCCTTGATCAGACTCCTAGCGATCAGCAGTACCGAGGAGACTAGGAAGGCGATCCACGTGAACTGGATAACGACTGTTGCAGAACCTCCCATTCCGTAGGCATCGGGGAGGTAGTAGGAGAGGAATGAGGACCCATTCCAGAATGCGTGTCCCGCTATTGACAGGGTCACCGCTGCGGAGACTGACTTAGGGGTCTTGATTCCCGTCGATGCCCTCATGGCCCGGTTATCGCCATAGCTGAAGTGGAACTCTTGGCTTCCGAACTCAGGCTCCCTAGCCGGTTTCGGGTCCTTTCCGACGATAACCCATGGATGAGCCTCTTCCTCGACTTCCTGTGACGCCTGCGAGATGGCCTCCTCCAGGGTCGGCCTCGAGCCATCGAACCCCGAAAGGTCCCCATCTCCGTCAGTGTCAATCCCTACTCCCTCTGCGATGTCTATCGCAGATATCGCCATGGACTTGGCCTTCCAAGAGAGCCTAGCCTTCAACTCCCTGTCTGTCGCCATCCACCCTATCGCCGTACCAGCGACTGCAGTCCACACCGCGTGGCCAGGGATTGACCCGATACCTCGGACCAGGATTGTGAACGAGGCGGCGAAAGGCCCCCCCAACAACGATACCCCGATGTACTGGAAGTTCTCTATCAGAGCGAAGCCCAGACCTACTGTGAAACCCACCTGGAAGCCGTGCTTGGGCCCTTTGATGTAGGGCAGGAATAACGCTACTGCCATCGCCTTGAAAATCTCCTCGCACAATGGTGCACCCACGGCCAGGAGCGAGAACTCGAAGGCCCAGTGGTCTGGTTCGAAAGGGATTAGTTCGGGCGCCACGAGTGAGTTGAACAAAAACGCAGGGAAGGCAGAGGCCATTCCTGCCATCAGCCAGGCCTCTGCATCCCTCCTACGAGTGGGAATTCCCAGAAGTCGATCCGAAGTCCCCCACCAGGCGAGGACCGGGAGTGAGAACCCAACTATCCAGGTCGGAATCGCGAGCATTAGGAACAGCACTATGCCGAGATCTGCTAGGCCCTCCTGGAAGTCCTGCAGTATCAACAGGAGCAGGCTGACCAGGACCGAGACGACTAGGCCGAAGAGTAGCCACAGCTGACGAGTAGGGGGCAGATCGAGGACGGAGTCGTCCCTTACCAAGTAACGACTCATTCTAGTCCTCATAGGGGTCCTGAGGGATCCGCCCTCAGGAAGCGCGTGGGCCTGAGAGCCCCCCTCATCCGGGGTTAGTAGCCTGACGTGAACGAGTCTTGGCCTGTGCAACCTGAAAATCAGGGCTATCAGGGGAGCGCTGCACAGTCCAGAGAGGAATACGGCGATTGGCTCGAGGTATACTATGCCTATCACCAGGAATAGTAGGACGTACATCAGGAAGAAGGCGGGAATTACCGTTCCCAGCATCCTGAGGTATGCCCTCCAGGGCCTGCTATTTCTGGCGACCATTAGGTTACTTGGTGGCTCGCTAAGGGGCTCTGGTTCCTTGAAACGGTACATTCTCCCCATCTGGTCTATGAATGTCCTTCCTTCTTGCATGGCCTCACCCGGTGCCACTCAGATCGCCCATCACTCGCGGTGCCAGATGCACCCGGTGCGGTTCCTCATCACTGTGGCGTCCCATGAGCCGGGGGTTTTGATATTGGGCTTTGTCATCTGCCGATTACTCCGCAGGATGTGCAGTATGTCTCACTCCTCTTCTCGTCCCTCTTCATGCTCCACTGCCCGCAGGATGGGCATCGAGGTAGGCGCTTGCCTGGTGCCTTGATCCTTGGAGGCCTTCGCCTGCTAGTCTTGGGAACGACCCATCCCTTCTTCGGGCGTCTGACCTTAGGCACGAACCAGGAGAAGGGCCCTGATTCAAGAAATTGACTGAGCGGAGTAGTGGGGTGCTCGGGAAGTTAATCATAAGCCAGTGGCATATCGGGTGGCATGCGCTGCACAGTTGTCGGAGCAGGAGTATCCGGACTCTCCACAGCAATCAGACTCTTGGAGAGCGGCCATGAAGTCGAGATAGTATCGGACAAGTTCAGCCCGGAGACGGTATCGGACGTGGCTGCGGCGATATGGTACCCTTTCCTCGTGAAGCCCGCCGATAGGGCCGACACGTGGGGGATAGTGACCTACGACGTCCTTGAGGGCCTATGCACAGAAGCACCCGAAGCTGGGGTGACGATGAGGGACGGTAGAGAATATCTGAGGGACGTTGTGGACCTTCCGCCATGGAACGATGACATAGCGGCATTCAGGATTCTTGACGAGGGCGAGATACCAGAGGGATACGTTTTCGGTTGGGAGTTCAGGGCTCCCGTTATCGAGATGCCCCTATACATGCCATGGCTGAGATCCAAGGTCGAGGAGGGTGGAGGGACTTTCAGGCATGGTTTCATCGAGGACCTGTCAGACCTGAGTGGGGACGTTGTGGTCAATTGTGTCGGCCTAGGGGCGAGAGAGCTTTGCGATGACCTCGAAGTCAGACCGGCAAGGGGGCAGATCCTCTTCATTGACCAGGACCCGGGAGTGGGTCACTTCGACCAACAGCCGGAGACCCTGACCTACACAATCCCCAGGAGCGACGTGACCGTTCTCGGTGGTACTGCGCAGGTCGACGACTGGAGCCTGGACATTAGGGACGAGGACAACGACCTGATACTTAGCAAGGTCGAGGCGATTTGGCCAGACTTGGACAGGGACAGGATAGTTGGAGGCACGGTGGGCCTCAGGCCTTCGCGAACAGAGGTCAGGCTAGAGGAAGAGGAGATAGGCGGTGTTCGCGTAATTCACAACTACGGGCACGGGGGCGCCGGCGTGACCCTATCATGGGGATGCGCCGATGAAGTAGTTTCAATTGCAGAGGGAAGTTAGGAATCCCGATGGAAGAGACGTTCGACGTTGTCGACAAAAGTGACACGGTGATCGGCCGGGCTAGCCGGGAGGAGGTGCACCGAGATGGGCTTCTACACAGGTCGGCCCACCTCTTGGTTTTCGATAGCTCCGGGAGGGTCCTGCTTCAGAAGAGGTCGATGGGGAAGGACAGGTTTCCCGGGAGATGGGACTCTTCGGTGTCCGGACACGTAGATAGCGGCGAGGGTTACGACCAGTGCATAGTCAGGGAGGCGATGGAGGAGATCGGGATACTCCTGGAAGCCACGCCTGAGAGGCTGTTCAAGATCGATGCATGCGTGGAGACTGACCAGGAGTTCACCTGGGTCTACCGAACATACTCCGAAGGCCCGTTCGCTCCGAACGAGGAGGAGGTCTCGGAGATCGGGTGGTTCACCGGTGACGAGGTGAGTCACCTGGTGAAAACCGACCCCGAGAGCGTGTCCCCTTCCTTAGCCCTTGTTTGGAGCAAGCTCCTCAAGGGACGCTGACCCTCTCAGCTGTATGCAGCCTTCGTTGTGCTGATTACCACTGCACCGATCTTGTAGGGGTCCCCATTGGATGAGGGCCTCCTGTCTTCCAGCCTGCCGCACCAGCCGTCATCGACCGTGCCGATCGGAATTCTGATTGAGGCTCCCCTGTCCGAGACTCCGTACGAGAACTCATGGATCGACTGGGTCTCATGTAGGCCAGTCAGCCTCTGCTCGTTGTGCGCGCCGTATACGTTGATGTGCTTCTCTATGTTCTTGCCGAATTCCTCGCAGACCTTGTTGAAAGTGGCCTCGTCGCCGCAAGTCCTCAGAGTCGTGTCGGAGAAGTTCACGTGCATACCAGAACCGTTCCAGTCGGTCTGGCCCAGTGGCTTCGGGTGCCACTCTATAGAGAGGCCATACTTCTCTGCGTTCCTCTCGGCAAGGTACCTCGCGACCCAGACCTCGTCTCCTGCGTTTTTCGCGCCCTTCGCGAAAATCTGGAACTCCCACTGTCCTACTGCCACTTCTGCATTGATGCCCTCGACGTTGATCCCCGCCTCTAGGCACATGTCCAGGTGTGTCTCGATGACTTCCCTGCCGTAGGCGTTCTCAGCCCCGACGGAGCAGTAGAACTGGCCCTGGGGGGTTGCGTCCCTAGGGAAACCCAGGGGGAGGTCGGTCTCGGGATCCCACAGGAAGTACTCCTGCTCGTACCCGAACCAGAAGTCGTCATCGTCCTCATCGATCGTAGCCCTGCCGTTTGTAGTGTGAGGAGTTCCATCTGCGTTGTACACCTCGCACATCACAAGGAAGCCATTCAATCTGTCAGGATCTGGGTATATTGCCACTGGCTTCAGGACACAGTCGGAAGAGCCTCCCTCGGCCTGAAGGGTGGAGCTTCCATCGAATGACCAGTCCTTGCAGTCATCCAGGTTTCCGGAGAAATCTGTCTCGATCATCGTTTTGCTTCTGAGGCTCTGTGTTGGTTCAAAACCATCCAGCCATATGTACTCTAATTTCGACTTAGTCGCCATAGCGCTGGCCCGTGTAAAGATGGTTTATAGTCTGAACGTATGAACAGATAATTAGAGATATTTTGAAAATAATTATTAAAAAAATATATATTTCTAAGATAATGAACATTTATTTAGATTTAATTTATACAAATGAATATATTTTAACAATATTTGAGGAAAAATCCGCTCAAATGAACATTGGCAAACTTGGATACGACGTCCGGTTCTAGATGGTGGACGTGCCGAGATTTGAACTCGGGGCCTCTTCCATGCCAAGGAAGCGCGCTTCCAAGCTGCGCCACACGCCCAATGGACCTACGAAATGCGACGCCCATTTAAGGAGGACGTGAGAGGTGGTGGCATGGCGTCGCGGGACTCCGAGGGGCGGCCTGAGATTCCGGAGGGGATGCTGGTCACGCTGATTCAAGAGTTGGAGGGGGAGGATGCCCCATTTGTCAAGCACCTGGACAAGGAACTGGGGCTCAAGTGGATGGACGGGGATGAGTCGCGCCTTGGATTCACCAGATTCGAGTTAGACCATCACGAGCTCTACCGAAGGAGGAGGCTCGGTGCTCCTCCGGGCCCCATAACAATAGCTCTGAACCCTATTCTTTCTGATGACGAGGCCCTCTTCAGGCACACCCTCACGCACGAGTTGCTGCATGCGGCTGGCCTTCTTGATCACGATGGTTTGCACGCTGAGATAGTCAGCAGAGTTGCTCCCGCTCCAAAACTGAGGGACTCCCCGGTCCTGATGAGGCTCAGAGAGAGGGTCCTGCAGGAGCTCCCCGAGGAGCAGTGGATTTGCGGGAAGTGCGGCCATACCTGGGAAAGGAGGAGGGTGACGAGGCCGACAAGGTGCCCTAAGTGCGCGAGCAGGTTTGAGGCGAAGTGAGGGTTCATCTAAGTGAGGCTCCCGCAGAGGGTCGCGGGCGATTGGTGTAGTCTGGATATCATGCTGGCCTTCTAAGCCGGTGACACGGGTTCGAATCCTGTATTGCCCACCACCGAACTAAGCGGTAAACGCGAATCGCTCATATACGCGAGGCAGGTCGGAAGGACTCGACAACTGGAGGATGATTCGCTAATGAAGAGAGGTTCCCGTGCTTGGAAGAAGCAGGGGAAGCAGCGATGGAAGTGGCGAAAGAAGAAGCTCCGAAGGCGTAAGGCGGCCAGGAAGAGGGCTAAGCAGCGATAGTTCGATATCGTCCAATCACCAATGTGCAGGATTTATTCCGCCCTGTTGCTTCGTGGTTCCATGAGGCCTCGTGCCGTCTTGGGCGTACTGATTCTAGCATCGGTTTCCCTGGGGGGTTGCATAGGCGGTGGAGAGACGGAAGACCAGTCCCGTTTCATAGATGACGAGAGCGAGCTGTTCGATCCAGAAAGCCCGGATTACTGCGGTGACTTCGATGGGGACGGAGAACCCGACTGTCCGCTGAGCGGATACATCCCCGAAACCGACCCCTGGTGGTGCAACTCAACGGGTATCGGCGGGCACCACGTGGACTTGGCGTACGAGGGGAAGTCGAAAGGGTTGCTTTCTCCGGAATTGTGCGAGGCCCTGACCTACGAGCTGAAGGAAGCCATAGAGTGGGCAGCACAGTGGCCGACCCTGGGCGACGCAGAGGATGCCGGCTACACGATGTCGGTGGGTTACACCGAGGGAATGGGGACCCATCACGTGATGCTGAACAACTTCTCCATGGATGATCCAGAGTTCGATATCGATGACCCCTACTTCCCCGATACGAGGATTGACGGGGTTTTCGATCACGAAATGCCAGAGTTCCTCATGTACGGGGGCGAGGAGAGGGGATCGGAGTTGGTCGGCTTCGCATGGTTCGTCAGGGCTCCAACCGAGTCCCCACCAGAGGGTTTCTCGGGAGACAACGACTGGTGGCACAGGCATCACTCAATGTGCTTCAGAACCAGCGAGTTCCGGATAATGGGCGAGGACCTGAGTGACGATGCTTGCGAGGAGCGAGGTGGGACCAATGTCAACCTCGAGAACTACTGGATGGTGCACGCATGGGTGGAGAGGCCCTGGCTGACCTTCGATGACGTGTTCACGAACCATCATCCATGTCTTCACGAGGACGGTCCGGAGGAGGACTTGGGGGCTGAGTGCTGGGGAGAGAGCACTGAGCACGTGGGTCACGATATCTAATCGAAAGCCGAGAAAATCAGGTCATTGCCATCAGGGGTTGACCTCGATTACAGTATGGTGGAAGTTGCACACCTCGTCGAATTGGTTGAGCCCCCTGCAATTCACCATGACCTCGAATCCCTGGGCACCCTCCTTCCTGTTGATGACCTTGTGTGGAGCCTTCTCGGAGCAGGAGGGGCACATCAGGTTGATGACGTCGCCGGTCTTCTTCCCCTGGCTCATCCTCTTCTCGCGTGCCTGGGTCCTCTCCTTCTTGGTTCTCCTGTCCCTCCTGTAGAACTTGGAGTAGATCTGCAATGCGATGCTGCATAGCGCCAAAAGTGCGGAGAGGAACACCTCTATCTCCATGGGGGTCTCGGGGAGGGATGTGGAATGGAGGATCTTACCGCCGTTTCCAATCAGGCCTCCCGAGAGCAAACCAGACATGAAGATGGGGACGACCTGCCTTAGGTACATCCTGAACGTGAGTGTGAGGAAGGTGGAGGAGACCAGAAGGAAGCTGGAGAGAGCTGAATGGGAGAGCTCCGAGATTATCGGCACCTCTGAGAGGACTTCCTGCAGGTCTATGCCCCTCTCATAGACAAGGTACTCGTATCCTAGGACGATCGCTATGGGCGGGCCACCTACAACGATGTAGTTCTCAGCGACCTTCGGGAGGGTGTATCCGAAAAACAACCCCATCACTACGCACGAGATCTTCACGACATCTGGGGAGAGTGATCCAGAGGCTAAGAGGTCCATTGAGTCCAGGAGCGGGATGGCGAATTCCGTTCCTACTAACAGCCCCAAAAGGGCACCCACCACTCCGAATGCTCTGTAAATCCTGAGGCCCCTCCTGGGGACGAAGTTTGGCTTCACCGAAGCCACCATGGCGGCTCCGACATCGCTGGTCAAACCGGACTTCCTCGGGGCAACTTTGCCTGTGCGCTCTGGCGCTCTTCCGTAGCTGGGCTCCCAGAAGAGGTAGATCCCCATCAGGATCATCGATATTCCGATTGGCCCCTCCATGGACAACGCTGTGAATACCGAGTTATTACGTATCCGCAGACTCTGCCCTGGTCAGGGGTAGTCAACTCCCTCTACCAAGTTCCTCTGAGCGATCCATCGCAGCGAGAATTGCCTCTACGACTAGTCGGGTGTAACCGTTTTCCTCCAGATGGGAGATTGCGGCATCTGTGGTCCCGCCGCGGGATGTCACCGCCTCGCGCAGTGAGGTTGGGTCGAGGTCTGATTCCATTGCTAGCATGGCAGCTCCGAAGACGGTGTGCAAGACCAGTCTTTCGGCCATCTCCGAGGACATCCCCATTTCTATCCCGCTCTGAATCATCGCCTCCATTGTGTGGAAGACGTATGCTGGTCCGGTTCCGCTGAGTGCTGTGACCGGGTCCATCATCTCCTCTGGTGCCTTGAGGCAGACTCCCACTGCACTCAGTACCTCTTCCACCCTCTCGAAGTCCGACTCCGTCGCATGTGAGCCTCCGCATATCACGCTGATTCCCTCTCCGACCAGGGCCGGCAGGTTCGGCATTACGCGAATCACCGAGGGTTGGCCACCCAGACTCTCCTCGATCGATTGCGTGGTCACTCCTGCTGCGATACTCATGATGGTCTGATTGGCATTTATCGAGGGGGAAATCTCCCTCAGCAGCGAAGGCAGGTTCTGGGGCTTTGCCGCGAGGACGACCAGGTCTGCGGACCCCGCGACATTAGTGGCTTCGTTGCCGTCCACCACTCCCATATCCTCGCAGATGCGGCCCACTAGGTCCTGATCCAGGTCGCAGACTATGACCGACTGTGCGGACACCGTACCCTGGTCGATTATGCCGCGCACCAGAGCCGCTCCCATGTTGCCCACTCCGATTACCCCCACGGCAAACTGCATATCTCCAGTCACGGGCTGTTAGTCATGGACATCCTATTTCACACTGACTAACTCAATCCGCGGATTACATCACCTTATTTGTCGGCCTCTAGTGCATCTAGACATGAGCACTAACAGAGAGGATTACCGGTTGACTGGCATAGTGCTTGCCGCCGTACTACTGATCGTTGGCTTAGTGCTGAGTGCGGTCGATGCAAAATCGGCCAGCTTCAGAGGGCTCCCCGCAGTAGCATGGTGTGCCATCATAGTCTTCGGAGTCCAATGGCTTGCTTGGATCCCCGCATCCATCGGCCAGACTGAGCGGTTCTACGATCTGACTGGTGGGATGACGTATCTCGTGGTAGTCGCTTTCAGCCTGTGGGTGGGCTCTGAGTCCGAGGATATCGGCTCCAGGGAATTGCTGATCAGCGCTCTCGTAGCCATCTGGTCCGTCCGCCTCTCTGGTTTCCTTTTCCTTAGGATTCACCACAAGGGCAAGGATGGCCGGTTTGACGATCTGAAAACATCTCCAGTGAGGTTCCTGGTCCCGTGGACCCTGCAGGGCCTCTGGATATTCCTGACTGCTAATGTCGTTATCGTAGTCAACAGCCAATCGGGCCCCTCTCCGCCTCTCGGGATATGGGACGGAATGGGGCTTGCGATCTGGATTCTCGGTTTCTGGATCGAGGTGCTTGCGGACTCGCAGAAGACCAGGTTTAACTCCAACCCGGATAATGAGGGGAAGTGGATAGACCAGGGCCTCTGGTCCCGCTGCAGGCACCCGAACTATCTGGGGGAGACTCTGCTCTGGACAGGAATTGCTGTCTTCGGAGTGGCCTGCTTGGAGGGGCTCGAGTGGGTCGCTTGCATATCCCCGGTCTTCGTCTACCTGCTACTGACCAAGGTCAGCGGGATACCCATACTGGACAGGAGGGCACTGTCCAAGTGGGGCGATGATCCCGAATACCAGAGTTACAGGGAGAGTGTTCCCGCAATATTCCCTCTCCTAAGGGCCAGGGGATAGTCACTCTTCTTCACCGATTGTAACCGCCTTCACTTCAAGCACCGTCTGCTTGAGGATGTAGAACAAGATCCAGATGAACAAGGCCCAGACGGAGCAGTATTGCAGCCATTGCCAGTGGATTCCCGGGAGTAGCATGGAGTTGTCAGGGGGCGCTAGCCTTGAACGATTACCCGGAAGTCATCATCGGAGGGTGGTTCCTAACCAGTACCGATCCCCTCCCATGGGAAGTAGTTCACCAGCAGGATAAGGCCAAGGAAACTAATTGCATAGATCATGATGATTGCGATGACTGCCCCCTTCAGAATCTGCATCATTCTGCTCTTGCCCTTTTTGGGCCTCTCCTCCGGCTTCGAGAAGAACCAATTGATCAGGAATATGAAAATAAGAAGATCGCACATGAGGAAGGCAGGCCACAGATCTACCATGCGAATTAACCCCCGGTCAGTCCTCCCACCATCTCTCCTTCTTTGGTAGGATATCAAAATCCAATCGCCTATATGTGGTGAATCCACTATCTGAGAAGACGCGTATACTCCAGCGCCCCTCGGATTTCTCGGGGAATGTCGCATTGCTCACATCTATCTCATTCAGCCAGTTCCATCGGACACCTTCCTCTCCGTGCTCATCGTCTGGGGCGCTAGACGGGTATATCCCCACCCAGGCGGAGCTGCTAGCGGGGGAGTCGTTGATTCTGAATCGTACCGGCTTGCCCTTTATCGCTTTCAGTACCTCGATGGCTGGAGCCATGGGGTCCTTGCGAGCAAGAGTGGACTTGGCCTTGAACGCCTTTCGGGTGATGCCCAGGCCAACGAGGGATAGCGAGCCGATGACAGACATGATTGAGCCTGCCATTATCAGGCCTGTGGCTTCCACGACTTTCTCTCCGTCCTGTATCCACATTGGAATAGGGTATGAGGCATCGTTTCTAGAGGCTGAAATATCGGTATAGCCTGCCATACAGCCGTAACAGGCCCGACCTAACTTCACCAGATGCCCTTTCTGTTCAGGCCATACCTTTGCATCACACCCGCTTCCGTCATGGGCGATTTCAAGTTCGAATACCTGCCTCGTTTGGTCTGCATCATTCCGCTTCGCCTGTGGCGTCCACGGATCGCTCATCCAGAGGCCCGAATGAGTGGCGTTCACAGTCACGCTCTCACAGTAATCGTGTATCCCGTTATTATCGAAGTCCCCCGGTACCGCCTCGATGAAAATGATGAACCCCTGATCGCCCATGCCGTCTGCATCGGCAATCCACAGACGAGCGGATGAAGTTTCCTCATGGTGGAGAGTTTCGACTGAAATGACCCCAATGATAAGCAAGGGTATACTGGGAATCAGGAGTAATACGGCGAACACCATCCCCATCCAGGTCCACCTTGGAGCGGGCTTGCCGGTTTCGGCATAGGATTTGGCCCACGAAGAGATGAGGGTAAACGAAGCGCCCACTGCCAAGAATGCGCCGACACCAAACACTATCGCGCCCGGAATTATCATTCCGAGATTCTGCTCACCTGCTGGGCTATGTCCTCCAATATAAAGTGGTAAACCGATACTGAACAAGATTATGCCAATGACCAAGGCAATCCCTGCAGTCTTCCTGATTGATTGTACGGCGGCTGGGTCAAGCGGTTCAGCCTTTCCAGTCTTTACAGCGAAGTCTTTTCTTTCGTGTCGAGTATGTCCGCCATCTGAGAAGACACGTATGCTCCAATCGCCTTCAGCTTGCTTTGGGAACGATGCGTTGTTCACATCGATGTCGCGGAGCCATTTCCATCGCTTGTTATGCTCTCCGTGATCCTGGTCGATTGCATCCTTTGGATAGATGCCCACCCAAGCATCGTTGCTGCTTGGACGATTGTTGATTCTGAAACGAACGGGGTTGCCCACTACTGCTTCCAAAATCTCGATCTCACCAATCTCCTGAGTTGCATAGGGACTGGTCGAAGTTGACGCAGGAAGGTGAAACTCACCGTATGGCTTGTTGTGCGTATTGTCGCTGCAGTGGAAGAGTCCCGTGCTTCCAGGCTGTGCAAAGAATGCAGCATCCTTCGGTGCACCACCGCCACTGTCGTTCCATATCTGTCCGCCCAAAGGTTGCCTGTTCGGGCTAAGGCAGCCCAAGGCAACGCAGACTACGTCCTTGCGTGACGGCGGGTCTTCGCTGAGTGTCCCCACGTCGCCAAGCGATGCGTAACCCGGTGGCGGGACGGGGCGCCAGCACCAGAAGCGGCGTTGACCGCGTTCCTGCCACCACACGAGATCGAATCGTTCGGGTGGTGCGATATCGCTACCACCAGCACGAATGGCCAGCGTCGAGAAGGTCGGTGGCGAGTGCCCGTTCTTGGCGGTCATGCCAATCAAATGGCACCCCGCAGGAACGCGCGCCCTCCAGATAGAGACGTCTTGTACTGCGCCGGATCCCCTGTCGTTCCATACCTCATCGTACTCGCTTACGGGGACGAATTCGAAGTTCCCTTGCGATGAGGTTTCTGAGAGGTGCTCGATTCTTCGAGCGTCCTTTTTTTCACCGGGTCTGACCGTTGGTGCCGGATGCTTGCCACCTGGGGCGCCCGGATTTCCCCATGAGTCGACGGTTTCCCACCCGCCGTCACGTGGTGGAACACCGATTTTCCCCCCGGTATGCGCAGCATAGAGGACCCCGATTTTTGAGATGATCATCCACTTGTTCCACTCCGGGCGTTGATGGGCCGTTCCGCAGTCTTGGAAGGCGATGAATATCTCGGGATTCTGTGTGTGCTGGTAATGGCCAGCGATGGTATTCCAGTGCCTATTCTCATGTTCGCCTGGCTTGAACACGTAGGTGCCGTTCACTTCTGAACTTCCGGCTCCTGAAACGGTTACGCTCGGGGGCGTGGTATCGGCAGGTATCGTTGCTGCTTGGACGATTGTTGATTTTGAAACGGATTCCATTTTTATTTCGAATCTCCGGCGGGTTCCAGCCTCTTCCCATCTTCTAGTTCCTAAAGGTGGACCGCCTGAATTCGGTGGTTCTATCCAACCACCCCTAAACCAATCATTAGTTCCGTCTTGAGAACGGTCATCCAAACTCCATGAGGGACCTCCCCCCGAATTCGCATTATAGAAATACAGAATACACCCAGAGTTATTTTTGAACCATGGTTTCCCATTAATTTCAGTGTTTTGAATTGTATAAATTCCATTATATTTTGGTAATGAGTGCTCCGAAACTAGGATACTTTCTCCTCGAATCATGCCGCTGTCAGAATTCAAGATGGGTTCACTTGTCTTGCGATACTGTTCAATCTGGATTTCTTCCCAGCCGCCTCTTGGCGCATGAGCACGGTTCCACTGTGCTGTGCCATTCTGCTGCGCACTCAGGTACTTCCCATGACAGGACTTCAAACAGACTACATTGTTGCCACGGTCTTCGACCGTAAACTCCTCCCAGCCTCCTGAAGGTGCCGCTCTGCGATTGATTTGCACGCTACCGTCAGGCTGCGCTGACACGTACATGCCGTGTACGCCCTTGAGTGCGATCTTACCACCCTGACGCTTCTCGAGATGGAAATGTTCCCAGGTACTTGCATGGTCGAGATTCCATTCCGCACGCCCGTCGGGCATAGCTCTCAGGTACTTCCCGTGGACGCTTCTGAGTGCGACTCTCGCGCCCTCGTGGATATGCTCCAAGACTCCCGACACGCCCTTAGCGCGCGATATCCAGATATGGCTCTTTGCGGTTCAGGGAGAAGAATCGCAGTTTAATTGGAAGGTCATTTTGTCCACCAACCCTTCTTCTCCGGCTTCTCCAAGTTGGGGGGCGTATTGCTCAGGCACTGTATCGGGAATTCGGCCTCCAAACCCCCAGCGAAAGTCATGGAAACGGTCCGATCATGGTTCACTTCGTCAATTTCTCCCTCCTTTCCGATGAAGGCTTCCTGGTCCGGAGTGAGCGACACGTCATCGTTGAGAATTACCCAGAATCTGTCCCCTTCGTTGTATGTCAAGTCCCCGTCGGATTTTTGCTTATCTTGGGCCAGACCAGTCATCATCAACGCTATGAATAGCGGGAGAAAGATGAGGACGTAGAACACGGAAAAAAGCCGTATTTCCAACGAGAAAGCGACGATCATGCCGAAAGCCAGGAAGCCCGCTGGGAGAAAAAAATCACCTTTCTCGTTGGATTTTATGTCTCTTACCTTTATCCACTGATAGAATGAAGCGTATATTGCCACAATCCCGATGATTGTTTCAAGCAATAGTGCTCCGAATAACTCGGCAACTATGGCGAAGACTATCTCTATCATCACCCCATAACACTAGTCTGATGACTTAAGCGATTTCCCGGCAGTCCTGATATGGCATCACTAAATCATGGGGATTAATCCCCTAGACTCAATTTGTAGAGGCGGGCATAGAAGAGTGATGGAGCTGGATTCTGAGGTTCGAATTCTCATCCTCGATATAGCCAAAGGTATACTCCACCTTGACCTCGGATCCTTCTGTATCGGTGAAGAAATAGTTGCCCATTGCAAAGGCCCTGTTTCCATCCGTAGTCACTTTGTCATTCTCGAATCTGACCTTTGTCCAGCCCTTTATGGCAAAACCTTCGTCCTCGGGGCAAGCGTTGTTCGATGCGACGAAGTAGGACAAGGCCGATTCGGAAGTGGGTCGGAACTGATCCAGTGCTGCCAAGGTAGGCTTGAACATGACTGGCCCGATCTGATACGCGTACAATGTATCGATGTGATTTGCTGCTATTCCGACGTAGTCGTCACCATTCCTGTGGGCTTCGGAGATAGCAACAATGCCATCGCCCCATTCCTGCTGCGCTCTTTCAACATCCGCCAAACTCGCCATCTGGAACAATCCCCTTCTATGTTGCACCCTTCAATGCGTTGAATGCAGTATTGACGTGGATGGCGGTTCCCAGGGAAAGAGCCTCCTCATCAACCTTGAACTTGGGGTGGTGCACGCCATATGCCTCCGTCTCTGGATTGCCGACGCCTATGAAAGAGAAGCACCCGGGTATCACTTCGGTGTAGTACGAGAAATCCTCCCCTCCCATTATCGGCCCCATTTCTGCGACCCTACCGTGTCCTAGGATTTCTTCTGATGCTGATTTGCTCAACTCCCAGCATTCGGCATCATTTACGGTGGGTGGGAAATCGTTGCCCGGAAACGTCACCTCAGCCTCGCATCGATTGGCCAGAGATATTGATTCGGCTACCTCTTTGACTCTGTTCTGCAATTGTGAAATGCCCTCGCTGGTCAGTGATCTTATTGTGCCTTGTAATTCCATTGTCGGAGGAATCACATTCGTCGCAGTACCCGCATTTGCCATCGTGATGCTGATTACACCAGATTCCAAGGGATCCAGTTCACGGGAGATTAGCGTTTGGAGTTCGACCACTATCTTCGAGCCGGTAACCACTGGATCCACCGTAAGGTGGGGCATGGCTGCGTGGCCCCCATTTCCTTTAACTAAAATCTTGATTGATGAAGTGGCTGCCAATAGCGTGCCTTCTCTGGATGCCAGGGCTCCCACGGGTAATTGGTCGGTGACGTGTAATCCGAAGATTTGCTTCACCTCGGGGTCTTCCAAAACCCCCTGCTCCCTCATCATCTTACCACCTGCTCCCCCTTCTTCTGCGGGTTGAAAGATCAGCTTGACTGTGCCTTCTATTGCCTGTTCGTTCTGTTTCAGGACTTTTGCTGCCCCTAGGAGCATTGCAGTGTGGCAATCATGGCCGCAGGCATGCATTTTTCCATCAATTTCACTTCTAAAATCCACATCTGCTTCTTCATGGATCGGTAAGGCGTCCATATCCGCCCTTAGTGCGATACATGGGTCGCCGCCATTCCCAATGAGCCCGACAACTCCTGTTATCGCTATGTCTTTTTCATATGGGATATCTAACTCTTTCAAGGTACTTTGAACGAGTTTGCTCGTTTCGAACTCCTCGTACATCAATTCGGGATGGCGATGGATTGTCCTTCTTTTTTCTACTATCCATTGGTGGATGTCTTTCGATTGTGAAAGTATCTCGCTGATTTGCATGTATCACAAGATGGCGTACTAATATTAGAATTCTGCCGGCCGAATTTAGAACCATAATTTCTGATTGGCCTCGTAGGTATCGTAGAATTTCTGATCGCTCGTTGTGAGATAGATTATCGCTTCTGACAGTGCGATTATTGCCGATGCGAATAGCGGGAAGACGAGGACCATCCCTACCGTTGACATCAGGAGCAAGATGATTCCTTGGTTGTTGTAACCCAGATAGAATTTGTGAACGCCGAAACCGCCCACCAATAGAGCCAGAATCCCTGCAGTCAGCCTATTCTTCTCTGGTGGCCTGCCATCCAATGTTGTTACACTCTGACTGATAGAAGCAGAGGGGGCTTGATTGGAGCCCTCTCCACCATTGTTTTCTTCATCCTGCCACCACTGTGAAGGTCTCTTTTCCACGACTAAAGGGAAAAATTTCAGTAAATTAATGTTAGCAACTTTGTGGCTCTCCTGGACGCGATAGGGGCATATATCCCATGGCCTAGAAGCCAGTGAGAATTGCCGTCAATATATCCAAGATACTGAGTGCTGCATTTCCGGGAAAGGGGTCTCCCAAACTTTCCACTGTGTCCTTTTTGTTCCTGGACCTAACGATAGATGGATCTCCATCTCCTCCCTCCTCGTATGGTTCCAACTCGCCCTGGTCAAACCACATCGATCCGCATTTCCGACAACCATCGACCTCGTAGCTTTTCCTACCGGGGGAAACCGTGAATTTGGTCATCTCAATCGGGCGTCGTGGCCGAATAGTTAGGCAATGCGGGCAGAGTATTCCTGCTGGTGAACCCGTGGAAACTCTCTTGCTCAGCCTCAGATAGTCTCCCTGGTGCATGTTACTTTCCAGCCAGTTCTTGTCAGCGAGTATTCCCTTGCAGTTACCGCACTCGCAGGTCGTTCCGCTCCACCAATCGCCCTTGTCCTCCAGTTCTGTATGGCACCGTGGACACACTACCGGAGGCATGGATTTAATCTGAAGGAATAGGCCTTATTTGTTGTGCCTGCGTGAATCGCGACCGCTAGTGTTTCTGCTAATTTTGCAGATAGCGTTCGCTAGACACACTCGCACAGTGCCGCATCGATCACGCTAGGAAGGCTGAGAAGCTCATTACGCTGATAGCAATCCCAGCGTATGACCCAACCATCAAAGTCAATATCATTCTAATCATAAGTTGTACGATGGACGTATACGTTATCAAGGCGTGTTTTGGATCACGGGCATGATGGAAACACGTCTTGATAACCCCTAGGTAGATCGTAGATTTATGTTTAGAGAGACAATGGATATCTGGTGGTTCCTACAAGGACTGCTGGGCGGAATACTAGCGTGATACAATCGCGCAATGCGAAAAGAGAGTGGAGTATACTCCCGCTTTTCCAATCGCACATGAGATGATACGAAAATCAGAGGGAGGGGGGACTCTCCCTCTGACAAAATTAGTTGAAAATCGACACCCTAGTTTTCACATAGGCCATACTTGAGGCAGTTATGAACGGCATGACTCTCGGAGACAAGAAAGTGGTTGTCCTAACTGGTGCCGGAATCAGTGCGGAGTCTGGCGTAAGGACATTCAGGGACAACGACGGATTGTGGGAAAACCACAGGATCGAGGACGTTGCCACGCCCGAAGCATGGGCCAGGGATCCCTCTCTGGTTTGGAGGTTCTACCAGGCCAGGAGGAGACAGTTGCTGGAAGTGGATCCCAATCCTGCCCACTTGGCGCTGGCTCGTCTGGAGGGCAAGTGCGAATCACTCGTTCTGATCACCCAGAACGTGGATGACCTCCACGAAAGAGGTGGCAGTGAGTCCGTTATCCACATGCATGGAAGATTGCGATCGCTCCGCTGTCAGGAAACAGGGCATAGCGAGGTCAGGATGGACGAGCGGGATCTAGCGGAAGGTTTCGTCCTCTGCAATTGCTGTGCGGTGGCTGCTAGGATGAGGCCAGACATCGTTTGGTTCGGCGAGATACCCCTGGAGATGGGAGTCATTCAGAGGGAGGTGGAGGATTGCGATGTATTCATCGTCATAGGCAGCTCGGGGCACGTCTACCCTGCTGCAGGTTTGGTGAATCTGGCTAACTCGAATGGCGCGCGAACCATTCTGGTGAACTTCGAACTGCCCATCAACGGTAGTGACTTTGACGAGGTGCACATAGGTAAGGCAGGCGAGATACTGCCGGAACTCGTAGAGAATTGGTAGTCTCTCGGACACTGCATAAGTCCGAAATTAGAGATATTAATTTGGGTAACTCTAAATAATAATCGGCATTCATGAGGTCATGCCTTGTGACTGCTGTGACTGTGACCCTTGTGGCCCTAGTTGTTCATGCGATGGGTGCTGTTGAGTCAGCATCTTATCAATCGTAGAACGCCCGGGGAGGGGAAAATAATCGGTAACCTATTGTGCCTCCTTCTGTAGGGGATTTCATGTCTGGATGTCTCGAAAACTTTCCCAACGAATTGGAGCCTAGCTTCTCCTGCCTTTCGGACTCCCTTTCTGCTGGACCTGCTTCTGGGGTGCTGATTCTCGCGATAGGCGTCCCCCTGATAGGGATCATAAAGGCCTACATGAGGAAGGTGCTGGATAACGTCGACTTCGATGAGGGACTCGAGAACTTCCTGTACAGGATCGCTGGAGTTGCCCTTTGGGCATTGGTGATTCTCACAGCAGCGGACGAGTTCGGGATCAACGTTACCGGCTTGGTGGTCGGCCTGGGATTCATCGGGCTCGCAGTTGCCTTCGCGGCCCAGGACACCGTGGAGAACGTTATCGCAGGGGTATTCATCATCATTGACAGGCCATTCAGGGAGGGTGAGAGGATACTACTTCCGAAGAGCCTGGGAGGGACGTACTCGAAGTGGGGGGACGTGACTTACATCGGCCTCAGAACCACTAGAGTTAGGTCGACAGACGGAGTGCTGCTGACCATCCCGAACAAGCTGCTGACCAAGGACGCAGTCGCGAACTTCAGCCATAGCTCCGACATGGAGCTAAGAGTCAGGATCCGTCTGGGCCTAACCGCCACGTGGTCTAACGTCACCAAGGCTGAGGAGATAGTGAAGGACATCGCAGACAACCATGCTGATATTGTGAGCAAGCCTAAGCCACCAGAGGTCGTACTGAGGGGTTTTGGAGATCAGGAGATAGTGATGGAGATTCGCTACTACGTTGACAATGCGCGAAAAATGAGGCCATCCAAGTCGTTCTTCGTCACTGAGATACTCAGGAGGTTCGAGGAGGACGGCGTGACCCTCGCATTCCCAGTAAGAGTCAACATGAACAGTGATGTAGACTTGGAAGGACTGGGGTTCTGATTCACGGAAATTCTGTCCTTGGGGATAGTCTGACTGGGTTCAGCTAGAGCATGATAGCATTGAGCAGCCTACTCGGTTCCTGGCCCACTCTGGCCTCCTACTGAACCATTTTTCCTCATTCCCGGGTTGTTCGTCATACGGTTTCTTCAGCATCTCGTAGAGGGCTGTTGCCACTGAATAGTCGTCCTTCTCGGCTGCATCGATTGCTAGTTGGGCCATCCAGTTCCTCAGGACGTACTTCGGGTTGGCATTCAGCATCGACTCCCTGTCCGGTCGGCCATCCACCCTGTCCCACCACCTGTCCAGCCAGGAGTTCCACTCATTCTGCGGGATTTCCTCCTCTTTGTAGAAGGCCGGGGTCAGATGGTTGTAGTCTGGCTCTTGAATGGTAGAAAGCGACCTGAATAGTATCGTCATGTCAGTCTCGGTCAACTGCATAACTGATGTCAATTCAGAGACTAGGCCCCCATCCCCCTCCTGGAACCCGTCGAGTCCGAGTTTCTCGGCCCACATGCGGCTGCTGTGCCCCCTGTACGACTCGTAGTATGAGTCCAAGGCCTCGTGCAGGGACTTCGGTTCTTCCATCAGGGGGGAAATAGACTCCAGAAGTCGAGCGAAGTTCCATGCTCCGACCTCGCCCTGCTGGGCGTACCTGTACCTCCTGGTACCGGAATCGGTAGTGTTTGGTGTCCAGTCGGGATCGAAGCCCTCCAACCATCCGTAGGGGCCGTAGTCTATGGTTAGCCCGTGGATTGACATGTTGTCGGTGTTCATCACACCGTGCACGAAGCCCACGCGCATCCAGTGCGCGATCGTGAGAGCGGTCCTGTCGGCAACCTCCTTCAGCCACTCCACCAGGCCCTGGTCCGAGTTAGAGGAGTGGCCCGGGAAGTGTTGCCTCACTGTGTTGTCGACTAGGGCGCGGAGAGTCTTCTGGTCCCCTGCCATCGCATGTATCTGGAAGCTGCCGAACCGGATGAAGCTCTCAGCCACTCTACACACGATCGCACCCGGCTCGGGTGCTGGCCTCCCATCGTACATTACGTCACGCATCACTTCCTCGCCGGTGGTGACCAGTGATAGCGCCCGAGTGGTCGGAACACCGAGGTGGTGCATGGCCTCGCTGCACAGGAACTCCCGAATCGATGAGCGGAGGACAGCCCTGCCATCTGCGAATCGCGAGTATGGCGTCTTGCCCGAGCCCTTCAGCTGCAGCTCTAGTACGCCCTCCCCCGTGTCAACCTCTCCCAGAGTTATCGCCCTGCCGTCCCCGAGCTGGCCGGCCCAGTTGCCGAACTGATGACCCCCGTACCTCTGGGCATAGGGATCCATCCCCCCGGCCTTACCGTTTCCACCAAGCAGACCCTCCTCCGCGACGTCTAGGCCTAGCTCGCTGGCCATCTCCTCGGACCACATCCTCAGGACGGGATTTGGCATTGCCTCTGGGTCCACCCTAGACCAGCAGGCACCTGGCACCTGCCTAGGGCCTCCACCGGACACCTCGTCCCCTGGAGTTTCATCGAGAAAACGGCTGACCCAGTTCAACGAGCCCAGTGACTTCTGTACCATGATTTCGAGTCATGCTGGAGACAATTGAAGTTGTGCATTGCGAAAGACCTGTGGTTTTTTTGTATGCAAAAAATAAATTCAATACTAAAAGTGAATTTTCCGGCCAGAACCCATGCTGAAATGGAACAAGAAGTTGTTCGAGCTCTCCATGGGGGACGCTGCAGAGGAGAAAATTCGCAAGGCAGCGATAGCCTCGGCAGTACTGGGTTTCTTCGCGCACATCTCGATTTGGGCCCTTTTCAGCACAGAGAGGATATCGATAACGGGAGAGGCAGCAGAACTAGTCAGCTCCCCACTATCCGCCCTGTACACTCCGTTCTCGATACTTTTGGTTTACGAGGTCTACCAGCTTATCAGAACCATTCCAGACTCGTTTTCCTCTTCGGTCGGGAAGCAGTATGAGATAGCCACGCTTCTGGTGGTCCGAGATATCCTGAAGCGTCTTTCCGAGGTCGAGAGCTCCGAGGGTTGGGAGATAAGTTCCGACCTGGGCTTCCTACTGGTTGAGTGCGGGGCATTCTTAGCGCTGTTCTACACTTCTCTGACGTACTTCAGGATCAGCAACGGGGCAGACAAGTCTGGAGATGTGTCGGATGATATCGTTATTTTTGTGGAGGCGAAGAGAGGGGTTGCCAACACTATGCTACTGGTTTTCTTGTCAGTAGCCGCCTACTCTTTCTGGACATGGATAGAATCTGTGCAGGAAGGAGGGGGGTCCGTGAGCAGGGTGATATTCTTCCTCGACTTCTTCACTTTCCTCATTCTCGCGGATATCCTGATCCTGCTTATCTCCTACTGGTTCTACACAGACTTTGGAAACCTGGCGAGGAACACTGGTTTCGTACTTTCAACAGTGATAATCCGCGTTGCGATCTCCTCGGAGGGCGTCTCGGCGATGGTTCTCTTCACACTAAGTGGTCTCCTAGGAATTGCAATACTGAGGATGTTTGACCCGAGTATCCCATCCCGTACTCCGCAGGTTAGCAAGTGACGTAAATCGTATCTCTGAGCGTAACGACACTTGAAATGGTGGACGAAGATGCTTGGACCATGTTGGATGAGTTAGGCCTGCCTAATCACCTAGCAGAGAGGTGCGTCTTACGATCCGAGAGCACCTCAGGGCCATCTTTCGTACTCCACTGGATGCGCACGGCAATCAGACTTGACGAATGCCCCACATTCGACACTGCAAGGCTTGCAGCGAATTCTCTAGGAGTACCCCTCCTGGTATACCATGGAATTGATGAGAGGTACCGATACGCATCATACAGGCACCACAGATTCCTGCTCGAAGGTGCTGCTGATGTTGCAGACAGAGCGGAGTCTCTAGGTATCGACCATCTGGTACACGTTTCCAGGGAAGGTAGCAGGGGGCCATACCTAGTTGATCTGGCGAAGGAGTCTGGCCTTGTCATCACGGACATGGTCGATCTGCAACCATGGAAGGAATGGGCAGAGAAAGTAAGCGAGGTCTGCTGCCTAGTAGAGGTGGACTCCCACTGTGTATTGCCGAGACCCGTTTTCGGCAAGTCGATGGACAGGCCGTTCAAATTCAGGAAAGCAACAGACGACGAAATGCGTTCGAGGGTAGGAAGGAATTGGCCCGTAGTCAGGGACGAGGTTAGGAGGATGCCAGAGTCCTGGAGCCCTCCGTTCGAACCCGTTGATGTTCGTCTGGAGCTGTCAAAGGACGGAGGGGCGGAGCTTCTTTCCAAGTGTGATATTGACCCCACCGTTGTTGCGGTTACTGAAGTCACGGGGGGTTCTTCGTATGCGATAGAGCATTGGGAGAATTGGTGCAAGTCTGGAATAAGGAGCTATCACATGAAGAGGAATAACGCAGCACTGAGAGATGGGGTTAGCAGAATGTCTCCCTGGATACACTATGGCATGATATCCACGACCAGAATGGTTCGGGACGCCTATAACATAGGGGGCAAGGGTGTCGAGAAGTTCCTAGATGAGATGCTCGTTTTCAGGGAGCACGCCCAACACCACGTACATGCGACGGACAACCCGGATGATTGGGCTAATATCCCAGGATGGGCGATTTCATCTTGGAATGAAAGGAGCCCGGAAATCTCGGATTTATCCGCGATCGAGCTCGAGAGGGGGAGGTCCGGCGACCCTCTTTGGGATTCTGCACAGACTGGACTCGTCAGGCACGGAACTATGCACAATAACGTACGGATGACATGGGGGAAGGCATTTGCCGGATGGAGGAAGGATGCGGAAGAAGCAATGCATCTGGCCCTGGAGATGAATGACAGATTCGCACTTGACGGCAGGGACCCCAGCTCCATTGCGGGAGTCCAATGGTGCTTCGGGCTATTCGACAGAGCCTTTGGGCCTGTTGACCCGATAATGGGGAAGATCAGGAAAAGGCCCACCCATGTCCATGAGAATCGTATTGACATGACAGCCTACTACGAGCTAACGAACAAGTCGACGGTAGGTGGCCCCATGGACGTAGGGATAGTCGGCGGAGGACTCTCGGGGATGTTCGCTGCGAGGCTGCTTTCCGATCTGGGGCACAACGTCACGGTTTGGGACAAGGGTTCCAAGATAGGAGGCAGGCTGACCGGCTGGCAGACCGATGATGGTTCCAAAATTCATCTGGGAGCAAGGGCCCTTGACTCGATTCCAAGATGGATGGATAGATTCGTAGATGAGTGGGGGAGGCTCGGATTAGTCCATCGAGAGGGAGATACGCTGATCCCCAAAGAACCACTCCCGGAACTTCTGGAACACTTGTCTGAAGGGTCGTCCATCTGTCTCAACAGCAGGGTGTCCGGGTTGGAACTTATCGAAGGGGGGATCGGAGTCACCACGGAGTCCGAGGGAGATAGGAAAGTTTCCAGATATGATAGGGTAATAGTGGCGGTTCCCGTAGAGCAGGCTGCGGAAATAGCAAGCGGCTTGGCTATAGATATCACTGGTGAAAGCATCCCCAGCATTGTCGCGTGGGGATTCTGTGATTCAATCCCTGAGGAAGTACCGGAGGGTTTCAGAATCTATGATTTGGACAACTCGACTACAATGGTGGAGTTATCTCCAGAGAAGAGTGGTCATTTGATTGACCGGGAAAAGAGCTCTTTGTCGAAAATTATCACAGATTCAATGGGTATTTCCGACGAGGGCTGGAAGTCTCACAAGTGGCGATACAGCAGAGCTGCTTCAGGGCCTGGATCTGTAATTAGCAAAGATGGAGTTTCTTTCATTGGAGATGCTTTCGGACATGAGATAGGATCTGCGGGGGCGGCTCTTGATTCAGCAGCGAGAGCGGTATCGGATCTGCATTTGTCAAAACTGGAGGCGGAGTTTGAAAGGTGGCCCGTGCAATCGTACCTATCCGATTGGTAGGTCCGCCGGCCGATATTTCTACTAATCACAGGTGAGTTGGAATCTGAGACAATTACGCTTCGATGGATTCACAAGTGCAAGACTAGGCGGGAAACTATGGAAGAGGTCCAAATCGAGGAGCCTACGTCAGGAGTGCAGGAGGTTCTGGTTCCAGAAAGACTGGTTGACGGCCTCCCGACCATGTACTGCTTCGAGACCTGCCCGTTCTGCTTCAAGGTCAAGGCGATACTTGGCTCGAGAGGGGTTGAGTACTCCAAGGTAGAGGTGGACCCCACTTTCAAGACCCAGTTGAAGTGGTCCGACTGGGGAAAGGTGCCAGTTTTCATCGATGTCGATGGGACCCAAGTGAATGACTCGAACCACATCCTCCACTACATAGACTCCAGCGGCTCCAACTCTTTCCCTCGCGAAGGCGAGGATCCTGAACAGGACCGATGGATGGATTTCTCGAACAAGGTTCTGGGGAAATCTATCGTCGCCGTAATCTACACCTCTTACCGAACCTCGCTCAGGGCCCTCGACTACGTTACCAAGGTCGACAACTTCTCGTTTGGGAGTCGCCTAGTGAACAAGTGGATGGGCGCATTCATCATGCGAATGGTGGGGAAGAGCAGAGCGAAGATGTTCGAACTACCCCCTCGTGAGAACCTCCAGTACCAACTGGACGAGATGTCCAATGGGATAGAGGGGGACTTCTTCGGCGAGGAGGAACCCAACGGAGCGGACTTCGCCAACTTCGGGATACTTCGTTCCATGCAGGGATTGAATGGGTTCGACATAGTGGAGAGGCACGAGGTAGTTTCCAGTTGGTACGCAAGGATGCAAGAGCACTCCGGAGTATACTGACGGCCTCTAATGCCCCCATGGGATTCTGTGATGCTAACCTCGTTAGGTAGGCATTTGGAAGAGAGAACTCAAGACCTCGTGATGTAGCGACGACACGTGGACCCGGCACTGGTTCTCATCCTTCTACTGCACCCCATAGCGGCACTTCTGGTGATTAGGGAGTTTTTTCTGCAACGAGATTGGCGCAAAAAGAGCTTAGAACTGAAGGGGCAAGAAAGAGCTTCCGAGTTAAGGCGCCACGAGATAGAGGGGGAGCGTCTTTTTCGTCTGGTCATCGCAGTAATCGGGCTTGCCTTCCTGGCTCGTTTAGTATCGGCCTCTCTGTCAGGCGAGGATGTAGGATATGATGACCTGATGCCTGGCCATTTCCATGGGTGGGGAGGTTTACTCGGACTTTTATTGATGACTTATCTGTGGATTCTGGGTCGAAGGGCAAGCTCTAGGAAGGCTGCTGGCGAGTCATTCGCGAGGACGAAGGATTTGCACGGAAGGTTATCGGACTTGATGATGGGGCTAATCATAATTCACGCCTTCCTAGGTTTCCTGTATCTCCTACAACTCATAGGAAATATCTGATAGGGAATCTTAGGAAATTGTGATCATCGATTTTTTGTCTCCTAATTGGGGGCATTTTCTGAACAACCATTTATGTCCGCTACGGCGATACAAACTCTATGAGCGAAGTTGTCGCGCTGCTTGGAGCCGTGTCAATCCTCACCGTTGCGGTGATGGACGCAATCAGGTTGACGTTGGGCCAGATATTCTCGCTTATGGACGGCTTCTAGTCAGAGGCGGAATTCAGCAGACTAGATTAGTCCTGAGTCGGACCATTCGTTCCAAACGACAAACAGTGCGATGATGCTCACTATGATTTCTATTGCTCTCTTCACGAGTGCTTCACTGGTCATCGCAATATCATCTATTCGCTAGCCAGTGGCACGTCACTGTGGGCCAGTTGGAGGGCTACTCATCCTCGGAAATGACCTGGATTATATCGTTGGCAGCCTCGATGCAGACCTGCATTAGTTCGGTAGTTGTCACAGATGCAAGCATTTGCTGCTGTACGTTAACAGAGCTGCACAATGAGGCCGAGACCTGCCAGAGGAAAAGCTCCTGCTCCTGTGGATCCACAGATGAAACACTATCCTCGTAGTCCATCTGCTGCCCCCTGTACATGCAGCTTACCATGATCAGATTGGATAGAGGGGAGATGTAGCCGACGAACGACTCGAAGTCCTGCTGGTCATGGTTATGCACTATGGGTTCCATGACCTCGGCCTCGCACCTGAGGTAGAGTTTCCCATCCACGGGGTTTTCCGCCTTCTCCATCAGCTCATCCACGGCGGGGAAGTGGGTTCCCGAAACATCATTGTCGAGCACTGGTTGGATTACCTCAGTTGACTTGAACCTCCTGCCTGAGATGATGTTGATCATAATGTTCGAGCCGGACTCCTGGTAATCCTCTATCTCGACCAAAACACCGTACTTCGCAGGCTGCGTCCAACCGCCGATATCCTCAGTATCCGGATCGTAGGTGATGTAGCCGAACGGCTTGCTGTCCAAGATGCAGTCGTCCATCATTTGCTTGTAACGCGGTTCGAACACCCTTAGCGATGCGCTTGACATAGGCATGAAGTCGGGTCCGAGGACAAACAGCGGGAGCTTGGTTGTGGGCATGAAAATTCCACTGAGAGGCACAGACTTAAGGTTCTGTTTCCAACAACCAGTTTTGGTTGCGTTTTCGCTACTAATCTCTTATTCACGTTCAGTACTCAACTGGGACAGGGTCCAGGGACCTCCAGAGGAACCAGCAAGCAGCGCTCCGGTATGGCCTCCAGGCTTCTGCCACCGCTAGCATCTCGCTCTTCGAGTTGGCCTGTGGGGCGAGCATCCTGATTCCCTTGACCACTCCCAAGTCGCCCAGACTCAGAACATCGGGCCTCATCAGGGAGAATATCAGCATCATCTCGGCAGTCCATGGGCCTACTCCCTTGAACTTCACGAGATGTTTCATCAGTGATTCGTCATCTAATTCCTCGAAATCTTCTGGAAGTAGAGGAGTTTCGTCGTTGGCTATGCCGAGGATGTACTGACTCTTCTGCCTGGAGAGCCCGCATGACTGTAACTCGTCCACAGTAAGGGAGCCGATTGCCCCTCTGGTAACTTCCCCTCCGCTCATCTCCTCCAAGCGCCCGTGTACTGCATCGGCTGCCTTAACGGAGATCTGCTGACCGACTATGCTCCTGACCAGGGTTTGGAATAACTCCCCCCTTCCGGACAGCCCCTCTCCATCGAATTTCTTTACGATACCGCCGATTAGTGGGTCTCGGGATAGGTGAGCGGTAGCATCATCCCACCAATCTGGCCTTCCTAACTGCACGAACTTGCAAAGGTACTGACGCTCTATGAGTTTACGCGGAATGAGTGCTGACTAGTTACCGCACCCACAACCTGGGTCATCGCATGATGGATCTGCCTTCTCGACTCTCGTCTTCTTCTTTGATCTCATTTTCTTGATCGTTTGGCTGACCTTCCTCTGGCCCTTCTGTGTTCTTGGGTTCATATTTGTCTCTGGACATCGTCACTATTGAAGATTCCTTGCCTTTAGTAGTACAATGGGGCTTCCTCATCCGCCTGAAGAGACGACCACCAGTTCCAACGTGGCATCATCCTTTATCAGGGACGTGTGCGGAAGGATGATCTGGCCTTGCACGGCAAGAACGGTGGAAGGGGGTATCTCCAACTTCTCCAGGACCTCGTTGATGGTAATCGGCTTGCTAGACTCAACCTCTAGTGATTCGCCCTCGTGCTGAATCTCGACTCTCACGAGTCACGTGGGGCCGGGTCAGCCTTATGTCTGATTCGCAGGTGGGGAGTTCGCTGCCGAGATCGCATAGCCCGGTATTGCGGTGGATTCGAAATCCACTGTCCATTGGACGCGGGGGTTCAAATCCCTCTCTCGGCGCCATTTCCGTCTCATCTTGAGTTAGGAGTAGGATCAGAAACCGGGCGTATCTTCCGAGTGCCTGAGAATCACTACCCTCGCTCCGGGACCTATCCTCACCTGAGGGCGTCCTGCCCATTCTCCCACCTCACCATTGAGAATGGCGATTTCATCCCCCCTCGTGATTGCGGCTGCAGAGATAGGGATGAACTGCTTGAACGCTACCGAGGCTGCCGAGCCCGTCTTGTCCATCAGGGTGATCGACCAGCGGTTCACACCCTCTCCGTTGGGATATGCGTCTATCGACCAAACCCTGCCTACCACGCTCACTCGAGTCTCCACCTCGACCACAGGGGCAGATTCGCCCTCCGATGCCATTGATACCGAAGAGTTCCCGTCCAGGTCAATCTGCAACTGACCCCTCCACAGGGATGGCATGCCATCGTCGACCCTGACGCGCGAACCCTCTGAGATGGTCCTAGTCACCCGAGTAGGGTTTCCCTGTCTCGAGGGTCTCACGCGTGCCCTGTCATAGCCATCCTGGAGGGTGAACTCCAGGCTGATTGAGCCGTCTTCGAGAATCTCGGGACCTTGGAGGCCCACGACTTGCCCGATGACGCTCGCACGGGTTTCTATCTCGCCTATGGGGGTGACGGGCCATGCATGACCGAACCTCTCCACCCGGGCCTCTAGCGGAAGTTCGATGTCGTGTTCCGAGCCATCGCAAAACCCTCTGTAGTCGCATCTGTAGCATCTGGCCCTCTCATCGGCGTGGACAGGGGTCTCGGCGGGAACCCCTCCCCTCTCGAAGAACCGTAGCGGCGAGGGTTCGGGAGGGCACTCTTCGATTGAAGGGTCCCTGGAGTGAATCTTCCCGTAGAGTCCCTCCAGCTCTGAGTCCAGGGCATCCATCTCTTCCTCCGAGGGGAGGGTTACTTGC
>CACAAP010000006.1:0-52985 GCA_902530535.1 uncultured Candidatus Poseidoniales archaeon | reverse complement strand
ACCCTTCGCCTGAGGCTTGCAATCTCGCCCTCCAGGCGAATCATATCGTCCCATCTGGATACCACCTCGTCTACAAGCCTCCCTCTGGGTATGTCTTCCAAACGCTCCCGTAAGCCACGTCCATCATCCTTTGAGGGGGTGTTCACGGTCATGCTGGCTCGGAACTAACCAAACCCACGCTCACTTGAACCTTGAGGAACGACTCACCCGCTTCGGTTAAATCGGGACCCTATCTCGGCCCCGCCATGAAGGCATTCAGAGCGACGGGCTCGTTCAGAGCGGGGAAGAGGGACCAACCATACTCAGTCGATGTGGTTGCAGCAAACAAGGACGATGCTATGGAACGAGTGCTATCCAACTTTGGAAGCAGACATAGGGTGACTAGACGCTTCGTTGTAATCGATGACTTATCCGAGATAGACCCTTCCGAATCGACAGCACCCAGGGTGGTCGCTCACTTCGGAACTTCTGACCCCAGGACAACCCAACCCAAGGCTGAGGAAGAGTAAGAGGCCATTTCGTGGGTTTCTCCGTACTTAACTGGGCAATTGTGAAAGGGGGCGCTCTGGAGGCCATAATATGAAGAAGTGGGCAATGCGGCAATATTGGCGTATCCAGCAAAGCCAAGCAATGATCAGTTTGGGCTTCTGGACGGCAACAATCACTCTACTGGTGTGGCCCTATGTTTCATGGAGATTTAACTCGGACGAGACCCTTCTATTCATTCCTATGACATACGTTGGCCTTATTTCCATAGCCGTACTAGTTCTTGGTATTGTACTGATTGCGGGCTTCTCATATGACGTGACATTCGGCCTTTGGAGAGACCACATCACAGTAAACCAAGAGAGGAACCCATTCTCGACATACAAGCTTAACCCAACCTGGGGCATAGTGATTGCACAGACGAATGAGATACTTCGTAGGGTTGCCCCGGAGGACGAGGAGGTTCAGAGGTACTGCAAGTTTGTAGACAGGATGCTGGATTGGAACTCGAGAGAGGAGATTTGGGCTAGGGCTATGTCCTCTTGGAAGGATATCATGGGAGACGAAGACCCGTTCCTGTTCTACTTGAGCGAAGAAGCGAGGAACGACCTCGATGAATCCGCTGACAGCCTCGAAGACTTCTAGGGAGGGCCCTATGCAATTCGACCACCTTGAAATCGTAGGAATCGCCATCGAGGCCGGGCTGTCAATAATGGACGTCTACGACTCATCGGATCAGATCGAGGTGCAGTCTAAGGACGACGAATCTCCGCTCACCAAAGCAGACATAGCCGCGCACAAGACCATCATCAGAGGTCTGGAAGCCATCGATTCAGAAGTTCCCGTGGTCTCCGAAGAGGGAAGGGTAGGAGACCCAAAACAAAGTGAATTAGCATGGCTCGTTGACCCTCTTGATGGAACGAAGGAGTTCATCAAGAGAAATGGGATGTTCACAGTCAACATCGCTCTGATGAAGAGGGAGGGGCCTCTATGGAAGCCAATTTTCGGAGTAGTTCACGCCCCCGTGAATAGAACGACTTGGTTCGGAGGCATTGATGTTCCAGCTTCCAGGATCACCGACGCAGAAACCTCAGAAATCTCGGTAAAGAAACAGACAAACACCCAAACACGACTCGTAGCTAGTGGAAGCCACCGAGCAGAAAGGGACGAGAAATTCGCGAAGGAACTAGGAGAACACGAACTTGTGAGAATGGGCTCATCCCTCAAGGCATGCATCGTTGCAGAAGGCTCCGCGGATCTGTATCCTCGATTCGGCCCAACCTCTTGCTGGGACATCGCCGCAGCCCATGCTGTTGTGGAAGCAGCGGGGGGGTTCGTCCTATCCCCTCAGTGCGAACCCTTGGTGTATGATTTAGTCGATGAAGTGCTGAATCCATACTTCTTGGTCGCATGCAGCACCAAGTGGAACGATATTTGGGCTCAGAATCAGGATTAAATGACCAACGCTAGTCGCCGCGCCACGGGGGTTCTATCGTGGGCAACAAGGTTGTATGGCTAATTGGGCTTTCAGGGGCAGGAAAGACGACCATAGCCGAGACTGCTTGCGAGAGGTATGGAGCCGAACTTCTTGACGGAGACACTATCAGGGACTTCTTCTCCAACCAAGACTTCTCTAGGGAGGGAAGGGAAAGGCATCTCCTTGGTATTGCAAAGATGGCAACTCTGTTGTCCAAGCACACACCGGTGATATGCTCGTTCATCACGCCTTACGAGAGCGTCAGAGAGAAGATTCTGGATATTCTTCCAGAAAACTCAGTCATGGTCCACGTCTCGACCACTCTTGAGGTCTGCGAGCAAAGAGATGTGAAGGGACTGTACGCCAAGGCTAGATCTGGGGAGATATCCAATTTCACCGGTATTTCGGATCCATTCGATGAACCCAAGTGCGCCCATATCACACTCGACTCTAGCGGGGAAGACGGTCACGCGGTAGAAGATATGGTGGACCAACTCTCCCATCTCTTCCAGAAAAATAAGGCAGTGTTGCTCCCAGGGCGCTGGCAACCATTGCATGTAGGCCACGAATGGCTGATTCAACAGGAACTAGACCAAGGCAAGAAGGTAGTAGTTGGCATTAGGGACACCCCAGTATCGGAGAAGGACCCGTATTCCGCCCTCCTTCGCAAGCGAATGATTGAGCACAGATACGCAGATGAGGATGTAGAGGCATGGATAATGCCAGATATCGAGGCCGTTTCATATGGCCGCAAAGTGGGATACGAGGTAAGGGAGGCAAAGGACATACCAGCAGAGGTGTTCGAGGTCTCTGCCACTGGAGTGAGAGGGGGCAACAGAGCCAATGTCTCAGAGAGGGTGATGGACTTCATGGTCGCAGAAGGAATCTGGGACGGAGAATAGGCCCTCATCCGAAATCTCAAATTTAAAATGCAAAATCATGGCGACGCATTCATTGCACTCCGTGCATCCGGTAGAACATGACGGAGCCAGACAGGACGGAGCTTCAGAGGATTGCCCAATTGGTTGAGGTTAATCGGGAAAGGCTTCAAGCCCTAGAGCAACAGGTTCGGAACCTCGAAGGAATAAAGTTGGAACAGGAGCACGCGCTGGAAGCCCTCCAGTCGATATCACAAGATGGGGCCAATGGGGCCATGATTCCTCTAGGAGCAGGCGTTCAACTCGTCGCCGATATCCCTCCCGATGGAGGAGCAGTGATTGATATTGGCAGTAGGCTCCAGGCCGAGAAAACCAGAGAGGAAGCCGCTCAGATTCTGGGTAAGAGAAATGAGGAACTGAATGATATCATGGATTCATTGAGAAAGGAATACGAAGAATTGGAAAAATACGTTGTAGAACTGGCCACCAAGTTCAATGACGCCGTGGAGGGGGCACAACCCCCTTCTGTAGAAACACCGAACGAAAATCAGCAATCACCAGAAGTCCCTACCAAGCGAAGGCCAAGAAGGAAGAGGGGAACGGAACTAACCCTAGACGACTGAGGACTGAATATGGGGCTCTTCGACCGATTCCGAAAGAGGATTAAGCAGGCCGATGAGGACTTCGGAATCACTGCTGAGGACGGCTCGACAGAAGCAGAGCAAGCACTGCAAAAGCGAGAATCATTAGAAGAGGACACAAGGAAAACGAGGGTACAACAAGATCCAGTAAAGGAAGGAAACTCGAAAACTGAACTGAAAAGCGAATGGGACGAATTAGTAGATGAAGTCGAAGACCCGTTCCAAAAACCAAGTAGTTCCAAGGAGAGGAAACTCGCAGCAAGAGATCAGGCTCTAAGGGCTGCAGAAAGGCCCGAACAACCTCCAAGGGAAAGCGATGTAATGGATTCAACCACCGGGAGGAGGTTGATTCAATCGGATGTGAAGTTCGAAATAGACATTTCAGAGCACGAGACAAACAAAGGAGGGATGGTGATTAGCGGAGGGCCCGTATTAGACTCGATTCTGGAGGATCTAGAGGACGATCTCCTCTCATCTGATATGGGACACGAGGCATCTTCTGAACTGATTAACAGCCTCCGTGCGCACCTCATCGGATCGCGAGTAGGTCGTGGGGCGCTCTTGGACGAGGTAGTGGAAAGGGCACTCAAAGGCGCCCTCCTGTCTCTGCTCAAATCAGGATATTGGGACTTCGACAAGACCATCAGAGACCTAGTCGTATCCGACTCGCCTGTAGTAATCATGATGGTTGGCGTCAATGGAACAGGCAAGACCACGACCTCAGCGAAGATCGCTAAGAGGCTGGATGACCAGGGTTTCGACGTAGTTCTTGCCGCTGCGGACACATTCCGAGCGGGTGCAATAGACCAACTGGCCGCTCACGCCGATCGCCTGGGCGTAAGATGCATCAAGAGTCAGAGGGGGGGCGATTCGGCAGCGGTTGCTAGGGATGCGATTGAGAGCGCTAGGGCCAAGGGAGACGAGGTAGTCATCATCGACACGTCCGGTAGAATGCAGAACAAGGCCAATCTGATGGAAGAGCTTCAGAAGGTCCACAGAGTGACAAAACCGCACCTAGTGATATTCGTGGCAGATGCACTAGCAGGCAATGATGCTGTAACCCAGGCGATAGAGTTCCAGAGAAGGCTGTCCTTCGACGGAGCAGCACTTTGCAAACTGGACACCGATGCAAGAGGGGGCGCCGCCCTCTCTATATCCCATGCGACTGGAAGGCCGATTGTTTTAATCGGAACAGGTCAGGGATATGACGACCTGCAGTCGTTCGATCCTAACTGGCTAGTAGACCAACTTATTTCCTGAGCCATCGACCGCCTCCTTATTGAGTCGAAACCCCTGTGACCACTTTGATGGACACTGAGTCGAAGCCAACAGCCCTCATCGTTCACGAGAACCGAATCACAGCGAGTAGACTAAGATCGATAATGAGCCAGAGGGGTTGGGAATCTGAGATTTGCGATGATGGGGACACGGCCGTAGACGAGTATGTCAGGATTAAGCCAGACATGGTTTTCATGGGTCTCAACCTACCGACCATGGATGGGCACGTCGCAGCGCTAGAGATCCGTGAGAGCGACCCCCAGGCAAGAGTGATATTCGTTGTCAGCAAGTCACGACTGGCCAAAGCCAACGATGCAGCATATTCCGCAGGTGCCGTAACCGTCCTAGTAACGCCTCTTACCAGGAGCGACATCGATCAGAAATGGGTAATGATGAACGGCCCTATTCCCGACGCACCCGGACTAGAGGATCTTGACGAACTCTATCCCGATATCGAAGAGGAAGAACAACCCCCTCTGCCCCCAATACCAATGATCGCCGACAGCGCCGAGACACACACGCCCCCTCCCAATGAGTTACCACCACTACCGGAACCACCAGCGCCCAAGAGGAAGAGGGGGAAGGTTCTGACTATAGCAATAATCACCATGTCCATACTGGCTGGATTGGCAGCCACGTTTTACCTCGGTCTAGTAGAAATCTAGTATTTCCGACGGTCTTCAACGAACTCGGCCACTGCACCAGCAACAAAACTACTACCTTGGGGAGCATCTGTGACCATTTCCACTGTCACCACTTCGTCTTGTAGGAGGCTCTCATCCAGGGCAGATAGCCTGAGTCCAACCCTCCACCTCTTCAGTATCTCAAAGACGATATACGATCCTACTCCCAGAATGACGATTGTATTGCAGCCCCATGCCGCGATGCTCGCATAGTCCATTCTACCTCTCCAGAAGGGCAACCCAAGAGGCCGATGCATATTCTCTTGCTGCAGCCAGTGGATCCGTGGCTCCGTGAATTCCAGAACCCACAATTATCGCATCTGAACCCGCTCTGACTGCTTCTGATGGATTTCCGTATCTCTGTCCCAAGACACCCTCTTGTGAGCTAAGGTTAACCCCCGGAGTCCAAATCATCTTCCCCTCTCCTACCTTGCTCCTCAAATCCCCCAATTCGGACGGATTGCTCCCGTTTCCTATGTAGCCGATAACATGCGGTGAGGCCGTGCCCATTTCCAGAGTCTTGTCAGTGTACGAGTCTTCGAGTAGATTTCCAGAGCTAGACATCTGAGCTAGAAGCAAGACCCCCCCTACTCTTTCCACCTCATCCCATGCTTCTGCGATCCCATCTACTACATCGGGACCGCTGACACTGTGCGACGTTACCAAGTCAGACCATACGCGGATATCGTATAGCCCCCCCATCTGGGTCTTAGCAACCCTTCCTATATCAGCGAATTTCCTATCTTCGAACAATAACATCCCCTTGGAACGTGCAGCATCAACAACAGCCCCCCAGTCTTCCAAATTGAAATCCTCAACCATGTCTACATGGGTCTTTAGAGCGCAAACATGATCGCCAACATCTTCTACAATCTGGACAATTTCTTCCACCGTCGGCAAGTCCGCTGCTAACACGACCAACGATTCCTTTTCACAGGCTATTGACATGAACTGGTGAGAAAGAGGATGAGCGCAGTTGGCCCATCTGGCCCCCCATGCTTCCTCGGCTTTCATCAATTAGTCCCGTACTTTCCTCTATGTCAAGTCTTTCCTCTTCTAAGAAATATCAAGCCCCGTCAGTTCTCGCACGAGTCATGCATCCAGCTGTGTTGGTAGGTGTGGGCGGCGCAATTGGGTCAGTAGCAAGGTGGGGAGTGTCAGAGGCGATGCCCTCAGACGGAGCATCGGAGGTTCCATGGGCTACAATAGTGGTGAATCTGTTTGGAGCCTTCGTACTAGGAGCAATGATGGCTGGGGCTCTTCAAGCCGAGACGCTTTTGCTCTTCGGCACGGGTATGTTGGGTGGCTTCACTACCATGTCCACATTCGGGGTTGAGACCGTACGGCTCATCGAGTCGGGCAGCTCCTCTGCGGCTTCGATTTACATTGCACTAAATCTCTTAGCACCGCTCACTGCGTGGCTTGGTTGGAGACTCAGTGAGGCCTTTCTGGCGTAGGTGAATGCATGTCTTCAGATAAACATGTGAGGATATTCGAAGTCACTACCAAGGATCTCGAAGGTCTCTCGGACTCTAGGGGCGAGAACGTCCGCTCTATGCTAAAGAATGACCATGGAATCAAAGTAGACTCCGTCAGGGTCATCATGGGATATCAGGTTAGATCTACAATCTCGGACGCACAGGCAGAAACTCTGACCTATGACCTGTTTGCAGACCCAGTAATCGAGGTCGCTTCAACGGGCTCAAAGATACTGGACGACTTCTCGGACGCACCAGAGGTGGCGATCCAGATAGGATTCAAGCCGGGCGTCACAGACAACTCCGCTCAGGCGGGATTGGACGGACTGACCACGCTATTTCCAGAGCAGAAAGAAGCCAGAGTTGCAACATATAGGACCTATGCCTTCTGGGGAGTACAGGACACAGTTTCCCCCTCAGAGCTGGCCGCGACTCTACACAACCCAATGATCGAGAGGGCATCCGTGGCAGACAGAAACGGATGCTCAATGGGACACTGGCCAGAACTCGGATTTCCAGATGTCCCTCCAAACATATTCAAGGAACCGACGACGATAGATTTGGAGGTTAGTGACGACGAACTGCTTGAAATTAGCGACAGAGGACTGCTTGCTCTAAACTTGGAAGAGATGCAAGCCATCCAGGGTCACTACAGAGATCCTGCTGTTAGGGCCGAAAGAACCGAACAGGGACTACAATCGGACAGACCAACCGACGCAGAGCTAGAGTGCCTTGCCCAGACATGGTCAGAGCACTGTTCGCACAAGATATTCGCTGCGAAAATCAGACACGTGGACAAAGCAACGGATGAGGACACGACAATCAACTCCCTATTCAAGACTCACATAATGCAGCCAACGCTGGATATCCAAAAAGAGGTAGATTGGCTACTAAGTATATTCCATGACAACTCGGGCGTCATCTCATGGAATGACGAATGGAGTGTTTGCATAAAGGCCGAGACGCACAATAGCCCCAGTGCTCTGGACCCATTCGGTGGTGCTATTACAGGAATTGTGGGGGTGAACAGAGATATCCTCGGAACAGGATTGGGGGCTAGGCCCATAGCCAATACAGATGTCTTCTGCTTCGGGCCTCCCGACTACTCAGGAACAATCCCCTCCGGGCTTTTCCACCCCTCAAGAGTTTTCAGAGGGGTCCACTCAGGAGTAAGATCGGGTGGAAATGAGTCAGGAATCCCCACAGTCAACGGAGCAATAGTGTTCGACGAGAGATACATCGGAAAACCCCTGGTCTTCTGTGGTACAGTTGGGATCATGCCCCGAACCCTCGCAGACGGAAGAGAGAGTCACGTGAAGACGCCCAAGCCAGGAGATGTCGTCTACATGGTAGGGGGAAGGGTTGGAAGCGATGGAATCCACGGAGCGACATTCTCCAGCCTCGAACTAACCGAAGAGAGCCCTAGTTCAGCAGTCCAGATTGGAGACCCCATCACCCAGAAGAAGATGCTAGACATGATTCTGGAAGCTAGGGATGAGGGCCTAATCCAGGTAATCACGGACAACGGTGCAGGAGGTCTTTCCAGTAGCGTCGGGGAGATGGCCGAACTCACAGGCGGAGCCAAACTAGACCTAGGGCAGGTCCCCCTCAAGCAAGCAGGCCTCTCATCATGGGAGATTCTGGTCTCGGAGTCCCAGGAGAGAATGACAGTGGGAGTCAGACCACACGACTGCGAGAGGTTCGAGACCTTAGCCAATCTACATGAGGTCGAAGCAACAGCAGTAGGAGAGTTCACCGATTCCGGGGCATTTGTGGTCCATCATGGACAGACTCCCGTTGCACACCTGCCCATTCATTTCCTCTTCGACGGATGCCCGCAACTGAATCTAGACTCCGAGTGGAGCCCTCCGGCTCACATTCCCGTAGAGACCCCCGAACTGGATGAGGAAGGAATGGGGGAGATACTCGCCAGGCTCCTAGCCAGGCCTAACGTAGCCAGCAAGGAATGGTGGGTCCGTTCCTACGACCACGAGGTGATTGCCCAGAGCGTGATCAAGCCATTCTGTGGCACTAACCACGATGCTCCAGGGGACGCTGCTGTGATAGCGCCCATCCAAGGAGGGACCCAGGGCCTAGTTATCTCAAACGGCATCGCTCCCAGATACTCCGACATAGATTCCTATGCAATGGCGGCGGCCTCCGTCGATGAGGCCCTAAGGAACGCCGTATGTGTGGGGGTGGACCTAGATCTCATTGCGGGCCTCGACAACTTCTGCTGGCCCGATCCAATCGAGTCATCCAAGACTCCGGATGGACGGTACAAACTGGCCCAACTGGTGAGAGCGAACAGAGCATTGGATGACACATGCAGGGCATACAGGCTACCATGTATCAGCGGCAAGGACTCTATGAAGAACGATGCCATGATGGGAGGAGAGAAGATCAGCGTCCCACCAACCCTGCTATTCAGTCTGCTCGGAAACCACGAAGATGTTCGGAAAGCAGTCTCGTCGGACTTCAAGAAACCCGGAGACGCGATCTTCCTAGTCGGAGAGACTCATCAGGAACTCGGCGCTAGCGAATTGGCATTCATGCTGAGGGACGAGGGATCAGGAGGGATAGGGGGGGCCGTACCGGAAATCGAACCAGAGAGGAACATGGCAGTCTACAGGGCCCTTACTTCATCCATGAAGAGTGGACTAGTTTCCAGCGCCCATGACTGTAGCGATGGTGGCTTGGCCGTGGCTCTAGCGGAGTGCTGCTTCGGCGCTGACTCAGGAGCTTCAATCGACATATCCCCACTCCAATCAGACTGCTCGGATCTCGATGATTGGGGGGCCCTATTCGGAGAGAGTCTAGGCAGAATTCTAGTCAGCGTCAGGCCCTCTGACAAGGAGGCTTTTGAGGAATCCATGAAGGACGTATGCTGTCACTATCTAGGAAAGGTATCCGAAGGAGACACCATCTCCGTATCTAGAGACGGAGAAAAAGCCCTCTTGGGCTCAATGTCGGAGATGAGGGACTCTTGGAAGGACACACTACATGGAGGGGGGCTCTGATGACTCCCAGAGTAGCAGTCCTGTCAGGTTTTGGAATCAACTGCGAGACAGAGACCATGGCTGTATTCGAGATGTCAGGGGCCCATGCTGACAGGGTTCACGTCAATAGACTGGTCAACGGGGAAATGAGTCTCTCAGACTATCAGATTATGGCGATACCGGGAGGGTTCTCCTTTGGCGACCATCTAGGTAGTGGCAGGTTGATGGGAAACAGGCTTCGCTTCGGTTTGAGGGACCAGGTAAGGGATTTCGTAAGAGAGGGGAAGCCTGTAATTGGTATATGCAACGGCTTCCAGGTACTTGTGAAGATGGGACTTCTTCCCGGTGACGAAGAAGTCTCTCTAACCCAGACCGCCTCCCTAGCACTCAATGACAGCGGACACTACGAAAACAGATGGGCGACCCTTGAGTTCGACTCAAAGAGTCCATGCATATGGACAGCAGGGCTCGAGCGCATCAGGGTCCCAGTGCGACATGGGGAGGGAAAATTCGTCACAGACGATCCCACCTTGATGGATAAATGGGCAGAGTCCGGCCAATTGGTCGCGAGGTACGTCGACCCTTCGAACGAATACCCCAGTGCTAGCGACAATATCCTTCCTTACCCAATCTCTCCCAATCAGAGCTGGAGGAACGTCGCCGGGGTCTGTGACCCGACAGGGTTGGTTTTCGGGTTGATGCCACACCCCGAGGCAAACCATTCAACGTGGCTCGGAGCCACATGGACCAGAGAAGACAATGAGCACGGACAGGGAGAGGGAATGGCGATTTTCCACAATGCAGTCAGTCACGTAATGGACGCCTGAATACCTCAACCTAATTGCAGAATTCCCAATGCTCGCCTAGTTGCCGCTAGAATCAGTACCGTCACAAGTATTCCTCTGACACCCTTCTGGGAGGAGGATGTAGAGCCATACCTAGATCCTATCAAACCCCCCGCCAGTACAGCTATTCCGAAAGGAATCAGAAGACTAGGGTCTAGGTCAAGCCTTCCAGCGACCCCCGCTCCGACTAGTCCAGCGAGAGAGTTTAGCCAGACGAAGAGGGCAGTCGTCGCCGCGGCCTCCTTCGCTTTAGCCCACCTCCCGAGCATTAGGGCTGGGAGTAGGAAGATACCACCCCCCAAGCCTATCACTCCACTTGCCAAGCCAATTCCACCTCCAACTATCGCAGCCTTGGTAGTACTGGGTCTGACTGCCTCGCTAACTCCTGCATCACCTGAAATCAACCTCCAAGCCGCTACGATAAATGCGAGCGATAGCAGCGCGTCGTACACGGCCCCTTCCACAAGTATGAACCCTCCAAGGGCGGCCATGGGCATGCTTGCGGAGATGAATGGAAGCGACAGATCCCTGACATGGTGACCAGACTTGTGGTAGTGCCAGAAGGCAATCCCGGCCACAATCAGATTTAGCGACCAAGCATATTGCTTGAGCCAAATCGACTCCGATGCTGCAAACGTCGTCATCGATAGGACAGCTAGGTACCCCGAAGCCCCCCCGAGCCCAACCGAGGAGTACAGGGATGCTACTGCGAAGAGGGCCAGTAGAACAAGCACCAACTCAGTGGAAACCACGAGGGCCGCTTTGGGAAGGACACTTCAACTCCACCGTTTCTCGATGGTCATGGAGGTAGGAGTTTCCCTGCAACGGGCAATTGAACTGACCAGCCAACTTACTCTAGTCAGAGAAGACGAGACAATTCCGTTGATTACGGCATCTGGACGCATTCTTTTCGAGGATCTAAGATCAATGGTGGATGACCCTAGGTTCGATAACTCCGCTATGGATGGATGGGCAGTAAGAGAGGCAGATTGCAAGGAAGTAGGAGCCATACTGAGGATAGTGGGAACCAGCCAGGCGGGCTCTGAAGAAATCCCGACGATAGATGCAGGTGAAGCTTGCAGGATAATGACTGGCGCACCCGTCCCTCAGGGAGCGGATGCCATTGTGATGGTCGAAGACTCTACTGTTGTAGGGGACAAAGTAACAATCGACGGACTGGCCAGACCCGGTTTCATCCGGTGGAAGGGCGAGAACCTAACTCACGACACCGTGGCCTTGAGAGCCGGCACCGTTCTGACTCCGGCTTCGGTTTCTCTCGCAGCAACAATGGGCCATGCGAAAATCAGGGTGGTAAGGAAACCTAACATTGCTGTGATTGGGGTCGGAGACGAGTTGACTCCTCCCGGGGAACCCCTCTCAGAGAGCTCGATATACGAGTCCAACACCTTCGGGCTATCATCACTTGTGGAGAAGATGGGAGGAATTCCCAGGAGATTCGATCTGATTAAGGACAGTATGGATCTTCTGAGAGAAACTCTAGACGAAGCTGCAGCGTCATGCGACGCCATTCTTACCAGTGGAGGGGTCAGCATGGGGGAATGGGACATGGTTCGCAGAATAATGGAGGAAGAAGGTGATGTCAGATTCTGGAAGGTAATGATTAGACCAGGAGGCCCGCCCCTTTTCGGCTCTTGGAGGGGGAAACCAATTTTCGGGCTTCCAGGAAATCCAGTCAGCAGCCACATCGTCTTCACGGTGCTGGTAGCACCATGGATGTCATCCAGCATGGGCTCCGAAGAGGGAACCAGACCCAGGCTTGCCAACAGAGTAAGAGTGGAGATGGAGGAGCCCCTGAAGGGAGCACCAGGGAAGCTGTGCATGAGGAGGATATCTATCAGACAGGAGGGAGATAAACTGCTAGGCTCCACAAGAACGCACCAAGGAAGCGGAAATATCCACAGCATGGTAGCTCATAACGGCCTTTCTCTTCTCCCTCCGGATTCGAATTGTCAAGAGGGCGACACTATCGACGCTCTCTGGCTTCTCTAGACACTAAACCTAAGAGCGCTCGATTCTGATCAACGATCACTGTAACTAGAAGAAGAAAGCAACCCCGATTCCATTCTGTGTGTATTTCTCAGGCATGGTTTCAAAGGAGCGCGCTGTGACTGATTACTCCGGACAAGGTGACGCGATGTCAGACAAGAAGAACAATGGCTTCTCCGAGGATGGTTGGATCGAGGTAAAGGGAGCCAGGACTCACAATCTCAAGAACATCGATGTTAGCATACCGAGAGGAAAGTTCGTCGTGATATCCGGGGTTTCAGGCTCCGGGAAATCAAGCTTAGCATTCGATACCCTGTATGCAGAGGGCCAAAGACGCTATGTCGAGAGTCTTAGCTCCTACGCAAGGCAGTTCCTCGGACAAATGAAGAAACCAGACTGCGACTCTATCGAAGGACTATCCCCGGCTATCAGCATAGATCAGAAGCAAGGAAGTCACAACCCCAGATCGACCGTTGCAACTGTAACTGAGATGATGGATTACATGCGACTTCTGTGGGCGAGGGTCGGACTCCCTCATTGTCCTGAATGTGGACGCGAGGTTAGCAGGAGGACCGTGCAGGAGATTGTTGACGATGTAATGTGGCGCTTTGAGGGACATGGAATAGCGATTTGGAGTCCTGCAATCAGGAATCGAAAAGGCACTCACGCCGACTTGTTCAATGCTCTCGTCGACCAAGGATACCTTGCAGGCAAGGTAAATGGAAGAGAGGCTAGCTTCGAAGACCCCCCACGATTGGAAAAGAATCTGAGACACGACATAGACGTCCGAGTAGACAGACTGCTGCTGACACAACCCAATAGACAGAGGCTAACAGAGGGAGTAGAGGCGGGATTGCGCCTCGGAGCAGGGTCCGTTGCACTGGAGAGTCTGAGTGCACCCAAATCCGGGGAAGACAATGCAGAAGAGCAGAGATTCAGGACCCAGAAGGGAGAGGTAATCGCTTACTCAGAGGAGTTTGCATGCCCAACCCACGGCTCCTTTCTACCTGAGATGAGCCCCCGAGTGTTCTCGTTCAACAACCCCCTAGGAGCGTGCCCCACCTGTCAGGGACTAGGGGTCGAGCGGTCATTCTCTCCTGATCTCGTAATCGACAGGACAGCTACCGTGGGGGAGGGATGCATCACGCCTTTCCGGAGGTCGATGATGTCTGGTTGGTACCGTAGCCAGATGACTCAGACATGCGACCACTTCGGCATACCCACGGACGTCCCATTCGGGGAATTGGACGAGGACAGTCGCGATATCATGCTCAATGGCTCAGGAGGAGAGGTAATCAATTTCGAGTTCAACTCTGAGAAGGGGTCCTCGTACACTATGTCCAGACCATGGGAAGGGGTCTTCTCCAGACTCGCTCGTACATACAAGGATACCAGCTCAGAGCGAACTAGGTCCAGGCTATCCTCATTCATGACAGACGAGCCATGTTCAAACTGCCGCGGAGACAAACTGAACGATGCCGTCTGCAAGGTCACCGTCGGCGGTGTGAATCTTCCAGGAATTTCAAGTTGCAGTGTGCTGGAAGCCTTGGCCGTGGTACAGAATTGGAGGCTGGGGGGCTTGGACGATACATGGGACAATCTCGACAGGGACGCCCCAGACAGCGTCACAGTCCAATCGACGGAGAGGCTAGACGAGCGTTCCATGTACATAGGAAAGGAGATCATCAAGGAGATAGAGTCCAGGCTCAGGTTCCTTGCCTTGGTTGGACTAGACTACCTGACACTAGATCGTAGGGCTAACACTCTCTCGGGAGGGGAGAGTCAGAGGATACGATTGGCAACTCAGATTGGCACCCGACTAACCGGGGTAATGTACGTCTTGGATGAGCCTAGCATCGGTCTTCATCCGAGGGACAACGACAGACTACTGCAGACATTGAGAGAGCTAACAGATCTCGGGAATACACTGCTGGTCGTGGAGCACGATGAGGCTACGATGAAGCAGGCCGATTGGCTTGTCGATCTCGGACCCGGCGCTGGTAAGGACGGCGGCCAACTGGTCGTGAGCGGGACCTACCCAGATCTCCTACGAAACGATGAGAGCCCCACAGCAGCATATCTGTCGGGGAGGGAGGGGATCCCGATTCCCGACGACAGAGTCGAGCCTGACGATGAACGATGGATCAAGATTTCAGGTGCCCGTCAGAACAACCTCCAGGACATCGATGTCAGGATACCCCTCGGCTGCATGGTGGCCGTTACCGGGGTTTCTGGATCCGGCAAGTCGTCTTTGGTTACTGAGACACTCGCACCAGCTCTTCTCAGAGAGCTCCACGGAACAGACTCAACCCCCGGCGCCATGGATGGGATTACAGGCATGGAAATGGTGGACAAGGCCATAGTAATCGACCAATCACCCATTGGAAGGACTCCCAGGTCTAATCCGGCAACTTACACGGGTGCGTTCGGACCAATCAGGGACCTATTCACACAGACAAAATTGGCGAAGGAAAGGGGATACGAACCAGGACAGTTCTCCTTCAATGTCAGAGGAGGGAGGTGCGAGGCATGCAGCGGAGCAGGCTCTACTAAACTGGAGATGAACTTCCTACCAGACGTGTGGGTAACGTGCGAAGTGTGCAAGGGCAAGAGGTACACCAGGGAGACACTAGAGGTCAAGTGGAAGGGCAAGACGATTCATGATATTCTCGAATTGAGCGTTGATGAGGCATGCGTCTTCTTCGAGAATCAACCCAGGATTCACAGGATAGTCAAGACGGTCCAGGATGTTGGGTTGGGATACATCAGACTAGGACAGCCTGCAACGACCCTATCTGGAGGAGAGGCCCAACGAGTCAAGTTGGCAACCGAACTCCACAGACCACCAAGGAAGCACACATTCTACATCTTGGACGAACCGACTACGGGACTGGCTCTATCAGACGTCCATCAGCTCATCGAAGTCCTACTGCGGCTACGACGCAACGGTCACACGGTGATAGTGATTGAGCACCACCTCGACGTAATCAAGTGCGCAGACTGGATCATCGACCTAGGTCCGGAGGGAGGAGAGCTGGGGGGAGAGGTGGTAGTCGCAGGAACGCCGGACGAGGTCGCCAGGGAGCCTGGAAGCTACACGGGTCAACACCTTAACGGCATGGTCTGACAGAACCAATCCCAAGCCTTGAGAACCCCGACTAGAACCGATATCCATGTACAGGTCGGGAAATCCCGCACTCAATGACTCAACATTCCAGAAATCTGCCTACAAGGACGCACCTTGGTGGGAGGGATACGAGTCCAATATGATGACTATTGAGGGTGTTGCAGAGAAGACCGGATTCCTACTCCTCATCACCGCAACCACCGCTCTAGCTACCGCATTCTCAATGCCTGAATCTATGCCCTTGATTTTCTTGGGTTCGATTGGCGGATTCATCATGGCGATGGTAATCATAATCTCTGCTTCAAAGAATCCCGTTCTAATCTGTGGTTATGCAGCACTACAGGGGTTACTGATCGGCGGGCTTACTTGGATTTTCGAAGTCGGCCTAAGTTTACCCGGAATCGGCATAGTTGCCGCCGTCCTTACATTCTCGATACTAGGGGTGATGCTTGCGATATATCGTGCTGGTCTGATTAGGTGGGATAAGAATCTCGCAATAGCGGTAGTATCTGCTGGATTTGCTGTTGTTGCTATCTATCTGTTCTCATTTGTTGGAGCAGTAACAGGTTGGTTCAATGTTCCATACATACACGGTGCAGGACCGGTTGGCATTGTCTTCTCGTTGTTTGTAGTTGGAATCGGGGCGCTATTCTTGGTAGCAGACTTCGACTTCATTGAGAGAGGGGTCCAGATGGGAGCACCAAAGCAATTGGAGTGGAGGGCAGCCTTCGGTCTTATGATGACTCTGATTTGGCTTTACATAGAAGTACTGAGATTGCTGGCGAAACTCGCTATAGCATCGAGGCGCTAGAAGATGGAAATCGAGATTATTCTGACTCTCGCTGCGGCGGGCATCGCGCTTGGACTATTCGAGGGAATCCGCCCCGGACCATTGCTAACCATGGTGATACGCGAGACCCTTACGGGGGGCTGGTATTCTGGAGCACGAGCCGCTTCTGCACCGATATTTACGGACGGCCCCTTAATCATCGTCAGCATCTTCCTATCGGGTTGGATTGCAGAACAGCCCTCTATCCTGTTCGTAATATCACTACTCGGGGCCGGATTCTTGGTTTGGTTTGGCATTGACTGCTTCAGGATTGAGGCACCTGATCCAGATATAGAACAGGAAGCAGTAACTGGTTCTTTCAGGAGAGGAGTGATTACTAATCTACTCAATCCGAATGTGTATGTATTCTGGTTCCTAATCGGTGGCCCTCTGATGGCGTCAGCCGCAGACGAGGAGCCACTGGCTCCTGTGGCCTACGCAGTATCTTTCCTGGTAACGATAATCATCGTAAAGATGGCCATAGCCCTGATCTTCGACAGGACACGTGGCTCTATGTCGCCAAGAGCATACAAAATTGCACTGGGAATTTGCGGTCTGGGGATGATCGGATTCTCTGCTGGTTTCCTGTACCAGGCGTATGAGCTGTTCCCGGAAGCATTCTAGCGCTGATTCCGCTACTCATACTATGGCAAAGAGCCAGATCCGCTTACCTCCGCCAACCACTCCATAGCAGAGCGATAGTCTGCCTCAGCCTCAAGATCGTCTTCCAGCAGAAGCGCCTGAGCAGCGTCCCAGAGCGCTCTCAGGGCTGGGACCCAGTCGCCCCCCTTGTCGCGGCTCTCTTCATCGAATCTCCATGCATCCGACTCCGTCTTGTCATGCACTACCAACCATGCCCAGCCCATGGAGGACTCCAGACCTCTACCCTTCCTAGCCATGGAGACAGTGGAGGCAACCCCATCATCAGCGGCCTTCCTCACCAACTCGTCTGCGAATGACAGAGGGCCAGGGAGAGCGCCGCTCTCCCAAGGAAGCCTATCCAGCTTCATTGCAGTGCTCAGCAACTCGCTTAACTCTCGTAGAAAAGCCCCGAACCCCTGCTTCCTCTTCGACTGTCTTGAGTGAACCCTCTCCGCCTCCTCTCCCACCAGTCCGAACAAATCCTCCAGAATTGTCCCACCATGCTCTTCCCAGAGAGAAACCAGAACAGGGTGGCACGACGAGTCTTCGAGCCTCACGACCTTTTCATCCAGGCTTACTACGACGCCATCCGACCTGACGTGGATTCCACCGTCTATAGAATCAAGTACACAGGCAAGCGCCCGGCGCTCGTCCTCCGTCCCACTCATATGATCGAGGAACTCCCCTCTGTCATCATCGGAGAACCAGTTACTACCTACGACGAATCCATCGGTAATCGAGTTCAGAATACTGTACCTGCACGCCCTTGCTACCGCATTGTCCTCCAACGACATCTTGAGCCAGGTATTCAGGACTTCATCCACTCTCTCAAGACCCTCTTCGGGTAGAGCCCTGTCCTCTGGCCACCCCTCTGGTCTCCATATCCAAGCGGCCTCGCAGACCTCTCCGAGTTTATTGGGAGGCATCATTGACACAGCGATGCTCCTTGCCATGGGCTCCTCTGTCTTGGCCAGCGCTGCAGGGGAGAGCCCCGCCCTGGTTCCATCGGAGAACTCGAGCTTCAGCCAGCCATCCGCCGTCCCTGACTCCGAGACAACCGTCTCTTCGTCCAGTCCCGCAGACCACTTGCAAGAATCCCCCTGCAGATCCACTGAAGTGTTGCCAAGCGTCCACTGCACCCACTCGGAGGGAGGAGCCGGCTCAAATCCAGTGAACACGAAACCCCCATCCCACGAGAAGAAGTACTGACCTGCCTTGGCGTGGTCGTCCCAGACCAAAAGCCTCAGCCGGGGGTGGTTGAAGTTCTGTATGCCTACAAGATGTCCAGGCCTACCGCTCCCTCTCTTTAGGTAGCTAGCGTTACCATAGACGTCGCTCTTGAATACCGAGACCGTAGTCAGATCCTCCTCAGATGCTGCTACCAGGCTCCCAGCAAGTGAACGGGATACATCCCCCCCGCTTCTTTTGGACATCCTCTTCTTCAGCCACCTGATATCGTTTCTTTTTGAGGAGACAGATTTGAGCTCGTGCAACGTCAATGCCATGGGGTCCTTACTCCCGAAGAGAGAGACCTTCCCCAACTCCCCGAGAATCTCTGGAAGGAAACTCTCTGGGTTTTCCAGCAGTGCCTCCAGGCTCCTCTCGAGCCTCTGCTGGATTTCTTTCGAGGCCTGTTTAATCCCCCTTACTCTCACTCTCTTCCTACGGCTCCTGTCACCGGGGAAACGAACTTCTGCGGGAGGCTTGGCCATGATATCCAATCTACCGAAAGGCATTCCAGACTTGAGTTCGTCGGGAGCTCTACATCGCTCCCCTTCTGCTGAAAGCCTCTCTTTCGTTATCGCTCATTTCTGACGGTATTATGAGGGAATGTACCCAACCACCCTGAATCTTTGAGATTTCTTCAAGACTCCCAGAGAAGACTCTCTGCCCCTTAGTTCCAACATCACTCAGAAGCATCCCCTCCCACTCGTTGACTACAACGCTAGTGGAATCTAGACCATCTCCCTCTTCCAACCACTTCGCAGACATCTCCTCAAGGGTGGAAATGGCTTGCGAAGGACTCATGGGAGTCGGAAGGTCGAAACCCATCCCCGTAGGATCGAGATCTAGAAGAACCAGCGTATGCAAGCCACCTTCCAAATTCCTCAGAATCATTTCCAGTGGTGACGTGGCAAGATAATCTCCGTATGGATATGGCAGCGTGACCTGCCTTCCGAACTTGTACGATTGAAGTCCAGATAGAGAGACGGCGAGAGAAGTGGCAGACATCCCAGGGATTACTTCGAAACCAATTCCTTCCTCCATACATCTAGCCTCTAGATCTATGTGCGTGGTAGCTTGCATAGGGTCTCCAACGACCAATAGGGCCACAGAATCGTTCCTTGACTCGTCAAGTAGAGTCTCCGGACTTTCCACAGACGGGCGCATCATCCTCTCCCAGGGCCCTACCACGCCCTCCAGCAGAGCCTCCTGCTCCTTGGGCAGAACTGCGGTGTATCCCTCCAAGTACCTCTTTTTGCACCCGCGTGCCACACTCCGAGCCCTCTCAGTCATGTGTTCCAGATCCCCTGGACCGATACCGATTAGCCATAGCCCGGCAGGAACCTCATCAGTTGCCATCCCCCTTCCCTATGCTCTCATGCACATCAATATGATGTGCCTCAGAACTTCAGGCGAAAGGAGCCCTTTCGACCCAATAGAATCCCTGAGTAATGATCATCCACACGTGAGTCGAACGGGTCCATCGAGTAAATCAACTCCTTACTGTAGGTCTTGTAAAGGAACATCTCCCAAAGAAAGCCCCTGTTCCCCCCCGCAGAAAGGAAGTCTCCTCCAGAGACCCTCCTGATTTGGGAAAAAACCGCCCCAATGTCCTTCGAAAATCCTAGAACCCCTGTCTCCATCACCACGAACTCATCATCATCGAACTCCTCCCAGGCCGACATATCGTTGATGTCCATCCTATTGCACTCATCGCAGCCATACAGGTCTACAGTAACATCCCCGTGCTCGCAGTTTGGGAACATGCTGGACATGAATTGGAAGTAGTTCCCGCTACAGGGATCACCGATCACCATCAGCTTCTTCCCCTTGGTCTCGGACATCTCCTTAGCTACTCTGAACATCTTCTTTGTGAGCAGGTTTCGTTTTATCGGCGAGATTAGGATGCTCTTGATCATGTGGCCCTCATCTCCGTCATTGTCAAGCGATGGCGCCTACCGGCCCATCAACGTGATGCGTCATCTGAGGGTTCCAAATCGCGATGTGGAGAGAATCCTGAGTCTACTCAGAGAGAGGGAGTGGCTAGCTTCTGACATGAGGGTTTTCTCCCAGGACGATGCAGAATTCCGCTTGGTCCCCATCGATCCTGCATCTCCAATCGCACTCCCAGCACCCTTTGACAAATACGAGACAGAAGTCCACGAGGGTCAGCCCGACAATAGAATCGATTCAGATTGGTTGAACCATCTCACGAACCTTTTGGGACCAGAGGTGATTGCGACTCATGGTGAGGCATGGCCTTCTTCACATGAGTTTATTTCGGATATGATGATAGTAAGAATCGAGGACGGCTTGGAGAGGTTCTCTGCCCAAATCGCTGAGGCCAAACTCCTTTCCCATCCTCACATCAGACTAGTCCTAAACGACGAGGGCGTCCAGGGAGAGCTAAGGATCCGCAATCTAACCCCGATTGGTGCCAGAGTCGATGGAGCGATAGTTACCGAGGCAATTCCAGACTCCGTCAGCAGCACTCGGGTCCTGGTCCGAGAGTCTGGGAAATCCATCGCTTGCGATCCAACTAAGGCGTACTTCTCGACCAAACTCCAGTCTGAGAGACTCGAGACTCTTGCACTCGCCAGAGAACTTAGAGAACTACTAGGAAGGCCATTAAGGGTCTGCGATCCATTTTGTGGAGTAGGCCCTTCGCTAGCAATCCTGCTTTCGGAACCGGGCCTAGTCAGCGAGGTGCTGGCATCCGATCTGAATCCCCATGCAGTGGAGCTCCTGATGGATAACCTCCGCAGATGGGACGGTAGGAGTTATCCGGTGGAACCTGCTCCGATATCAAGGATTTTCGAAGACCGCATAATCGGGGTTGCTGATGCCATGCAACTACAAACAAATCCGGAGTTTACTGGTAGGTGGGACCTGCTCATAGTAAACCTCCCACATAGGACACTCGATATTCTGCACTCTCTTGTGCCCCTGCTTGACCGAGAGACTCCATCTATGGTGAGGGGTAGGGTGATTGTCCCAGAGAACCAAATCGAGCACGCCAACCGATCCATTAGTCGAGATCTCCCTGACTCACTGGGAGGGTTTCCTGCCCCAACTCTGACAATAAAGAGAGACTACAGTAGCAAACTAAGACTATGCTCTTTCCAGGCTTGGATTGCACCTCGGGAGGACTAGTTTGAACAACATCCTAGACAAACTTTCTAGCAAGTCAGACGCATTTCCTGATAAGATAGCATTTGCGTTCATAACGAAAGGAAAGAAGAAGAAAACAGACAGTATCTCTTTCAGAGAACTCGATAAGAAGAGCGATAGAGCAGCTCGCTATCTATCGAATAGAGGTTTCAAGGACGGTCTAGTAACCCTCGTACTAGCACGTCCTAGTACCGACTTCGTCGTTCTGATGTATGCAATGCTCAAGACGGGGGCAGTCCCTCTCCTGCTACCCCCCATCGAAATCAGGAAGCGGAACGGAAGAGCGCAACTAAGGAAAATTCTGAACAGAGCCAGACCGGAGGGGGTAATTGGAAGCGGGAGTTTGCTCGCAATTCGCAGGATTCTCCGTCTCGGACCCAGAAAGTTGAGGACAATAAACATCCGAAATCTAAAGAAATTCCACCCCAATTCTAACAACGAGTCAGATTTTATCTCGAAAAAGGAAATTGACTGGACCGACGTCCCTGCCTTTGTTAGGTACACAACAGGAAGCACTGGGCCACCGAAGGGAGTGATATACTCTCACGGGATGCTGCACTCTCTCCTCCGCACTCTCGAATCGGAGGGAATTACGTCTGATGACGTCTTCTTCGGAAGATCTGGTACGCTAATCATCCATCCTCTGATTGGAATTTCATCCGTGTCAATAATTGCTAAACCTAGACATATCACAGGGCAGGAGATAGTCGAAACCATCTCTAATTGGGGGGCGACGGCAGCATTCCTGTCCCCTCCGTCGGCAATCCATCTGGCAAAATACTTGGAAAGCCACGCGGAAACACACCATCAATTACCGGCAATGCTGAAATCTCTAACACGGATTTACGTTGGAGGGGAGACGATTTCTGCTGGTTTCGTCAGTACGATTGAAAGCCACCTATCAGAAGAGAGGCCAATCCGTGGAGGATTCCATCTTGTATATGGGGCTACTGAGGGATTTCCCCTCTGCCATGCCCAGGCTAGCACCATCATAGAAACTCATCCAAAAACCGAGTCTGGAATGGGGTTCTGTCTGGGAGAACCAGTGGGGGGGATTAGGATCAGGGTGCTTTCTTTCGAGGACAATAATGAACAGTTTGACCCTTCAATTGCATCAGAAGTCTCGGGTTCTGGATCTGGTTCCATTGGAGAAATCTCGGTCATGGGCCCAGCAGTGTATTCTTCTCTTATTGGGCAGGATGAGATAGAGTTTGGAGGCCCAAAGACCACTGCTTACGACCCTCTCGATGGAACAAATTGGCATCGAACCGGGGATTTGGGATACTTAGACGAGCATGGTAGAGTTTGGATAGTCGGTAGGAAGGCTCACAGAGTTAGATCGAAAGACGGCTCCACTCTACACACCAAGCAGATAGAGGAGATCTTCAATCACAGCCTCGGTATTAGAACCGCTTTGGTGGAGGGTCCGGATAACCATTGGCCCGTGATTCTGGTCGAAAAGGACAACGCTCCTTGGAATGAAATGGAAAAGAGGCTGAAAGAAGAGGCGAAACGAGCCTGTCGTTTACTGGGCTATGATGGTGAACTCACTTTCCTACAGTATGGGGAGGCGTTTCCGGTAGATGCAGGTCATGAAGCAAAAATAGAGAGAGAGAAATTGAGCAATTGGGCCAAGCAGAGACTGCACGAAAACCTCTCTAATTGACGATTCATTGGCGCCCCGACCGGGATTTGAACCCGGGTCGCAGCCTCGACAGGGCTGCATGATAGGCCACTACACCATCGGGGCCGGCTCTCCAACGAGATAGCCTTCCTTTTTCAAGGTTTGAGGGGGCATCATTGATGGCCCAACCGTGTACAGGCTCTGCATGGAAGGAGCCCCAGTGGTCATCGACGTCATAGATAATGGTGGCCAATGGACTCACAGAGAGTGGCGTATGCTTCGATATCTAGGCGTGGATACGCAAATACTCCCGAACGATGTACCAGTATCAGAAATACGTGAATTAGACGGCTTAATTCTATCAGGAGGAGCGGCCAGAGTAGGTCTAACTGGGAAGTTAGGCAACTGTGCTGAATACCTCTCTTTAGAAGTCCCGATCCTAGGGATATGCGCGGGCCACCAATTCATGGCTAGACACTATGGAGGGAATGCAGGGGAGGCTCCTAAGCCAGAGTTCGGTGCAGCAACAATTTCCCTAGTAGGGGATGGTGGCCCCCTATTCCAAGGCACACCATCTCATCAAACGGTATGGGAGAGTCATAACGATGAGGTAACTACGACTCCACCAGGATTCACTGTGATCGCCGAAAGCGAGTCCTGCAGAGTCCAGGCCATGCAGAACGAAGAATTAGACAGATTCGGTCTCCAGTTCCATCCCGAAGTAAATGACACTGAGTTCGGGTCAAACATCTTCGAAAACTTCGTCGAGATTTGCAAATCGGCGAAATCTGCATAGGACAGATTGAAGAAGGCCCGGCAGGTCGCCGGCTCGGTAGCAATGAAGGGCGACAAGGAGATCCTACACAAGTGCAGAAACTGCAACAGGACAGATAAGAGGCAGTATAACCCCACATCCGAGGAGCACTGCAACCACTGCAACGCCCCTATGGACCCCCTAGAGATTCGATACAAGTGCGTTAACTGCGGGCATATGTCATGGGCTGAGGCAGACTCTTCTGGTAGATCCTGTCATAAGTGCGGATACCGAATCTTCGTCAAGCCACGAAAAGATGGTATGGCCAAGGTTCTGAAAGCCGAGTGACAATCGCGGAGTTCAAGACCCGCCTCTCTCCCATTAGTTCGTGGCAAGCTGGCTTGAGACAGAGGCTCCGACTAGTTTCGATGAACTAGCAGTCCCGGCGACCGTTCGTCAGACACTCGTTTCCAGTAGCATCTTGATAGATCCACCTCACTTACTAATCACCGGACCAGCGGGTGTAGGTAAGACTGCATCTTGGCGTCTTTTCGCCAGACAGCTTCTGGGACCCGGATGGAAGTCTACAACGCACGTCCTTCAAGCACGAGATTTAGTGAGACAGAGGGGAGCAATGTCCTCTTTCGAGAAGTTCCTACGACCCAGCGGGTCAGAGAAGGACACCTTGGCAGGAAGGACCAGCCTGGATGCTTTCGATAGAGGAATTTCCCTATACACAGATGAAAACATTGCTCCAGCAGGTTCCGAGACCGAAGTGCACGATGGAATGATGCCCGTCAGCCGTCTGATAGTGATCGAAGACGCCGATTACTTGGGACACATTCGCCAAGCATATCTCAGGAGGATGATGGAGAAGGTGGGAGGTGCTTCCAGATTCGTACTAGTAGCCCGGGCCCCCTCCAGAATCATAGATGCACTGCGATCACGCAGTCAGATGATTAGGATCCCATCAACCGATAGAGAAACAATCACTACGACTCTATCAGAAATCGCTGAGAAAAACGATTGCGTACCGGCAGAAGGGGTAATAGAGGATATATCTTACATTTCCGAAGGTAATCTCAAGAAGGCTGTCTTCACGCTGGAGATGCTAGATGCTAGAGGCCTCGCTTCAAATCGCTCATCAGTTCACAAGATGGTTCAGGCATCAACTCTTCAAGCAGGGAGGAGATTAGTAGAATTGGCTATTCGAGGCAAGGTAGTCGAATGGAAGTGGGAAAGCCAACGAGGACGAAATAAGAAAGTTCTATCAGGAGCAATGGCAGAAGTTGACAGCCTGATGAATAATCACGGTCTAGATTCTACCGACCTTGTCTCTCAGATCCATTCTGTCATCATCGGAAGGAGGCTCAGCGTCCCCCAGTCACTAAGGTATGAGATTCTGGATGCATTGTCAGAATGCGATGTAGGACTACAGAGATCCACGTATCCTAGGATTCACTTCGAGAGATTCCTGCATCGAACAGCCATCGCGGGGAAGAAGCACGGGCTCTCGATGTAATCGTGGCGGGCGCGGCAGGATTCGAACCCGCGGTCCCCGGCTTAGGAGGCCGGTGCATTATCCAGGCTATGCTACACGCCCGTTCTCGCGAGCACGCACTCCTGAAGAAATCTGCCCCAAAAACGAACAATCTTCGTAGAGCCACCCGATGCCATGAAGCGGGGGAGGCTTCTGGGGAAAACATGGCGAGCAATATGTCTGACCTGCCCAACCCCTACGGCGAAGACGACATATCAGCCTCCTCCTCTGAGTCCGCTCTGGAACGCAGAGTTCGAATCAGAGACTCCCAGAGAGTGTTCTGGACCAAAATTGCCACCATACGGTGGAGCGGCCTAGCCAGAATATCGATATCTTTCGCCGCTGTATTGGCTACGGTAGTCCTAGCATCTGGTCGAGGAGGAGAAATGGTGAACGTCGGCGTTGCACTTTTCGCAATACAGGCCGTTCTTTTCTTCCCTGCTATGCTTGCCTCTTCCTTCGCCCAGATGTCTGCTAGAGACCGACTCCAGTTGAAAATTGGGCGTACTCGATCCATGGAAGCATATCCAGGTGTTGAGAGAATCCTAAACACGCTCCAAGAGAGAACACTCAGAGAGAGAACCAGACTGATATGTGCGTTACTTGCAGCAGGAGCGCTGAATTCTGAGGATAACTTCGAGACAGGAACAATCCTGGCATCGATACTCTTCGGATTGGCTGTATTCCTAGGATCAATCTCTATTATCAATACACTTCAGTTGGAACGCCGAATTCCAATGATAGACTCAGACTTCCCATTGCTATCCATGCACGCCCCAACTCTCCATCAAAGTACTCTAAAGAGAGCTCTTACTGATTTAGTAGTCGCACATTTAGATCCGGAAACAGCGGGGGCATGGGACGATTGGGTCTTTGGCCTAGAAAACAAGGTCAGATCAAACCAAACTCCTGAATCTGCAGTAGAGCACCTTCTTCGAGTACTTCATCTGAATCATCTGGGTCTGCTTGATGATAGCAGACTGATATCCGAGTCCAAGAGGGTCTTCAGGGTCGCTGCAATTGATGATCTGAACAATGACGAGTCCAAGTTCTGCTACAGGACACTCAGAAGACTAATGGCACACACTAGAGCATGGCAACCAGGACTCTTCAGACTGATAGATAGGCTGGAGGATGCTGCATTGAGAGGACACGCCTCACTTATCGAGAGCCCATGGAGACTCGACCTGGACATCCCCCCGAGATGCTCCCAGGGCCAAGGGGATTTGTTCGTGATGATTCATAACCACTCTGGACGAGAATCTCAGATAGAGGTAGACATCATTGCTGCTGACGGGGAACCCCACCAGCAGACACTGAGATTGAATCCTCCAGTATCTAGACAGCCCAAGAAACCTGCAAAAATAGGAGAAGAAGGAAACGATATAGTAGACGTGCTAGCAAGACTGATTGACAACAGCCTAGTCTTATGGATAGGTCTAGCGTGGCCCACCGGATCAACAGGGTCTAAGCCAGTTCAGGTTAACATGAGGGGGCCTACAGGGGAGACCCTCTCGGCGTTTGTAGTTCAAACAACCCTCTCCTCCGGATTCAATCCAGAGGGAGCCACAGAGAAGATGCTCGATGCAGCAGTTGCAGTACGCAGAATCGCTATTTCCGTTGCCGATTGATATTACCTGGGGAATCTTCACAGCGTCACGTTCTTGTGACTGAGACCTCTGCGTTAGAGAGAAAGATGGAGTCCAGGGAAGTCGTCATCATCGGTTCGGGCCCAGCAGCCCTGCGCGCAGCGATAGCCTGCGCTGATGGAGGAACAGTACCACTCATGATCGATGAGTTTGGAATCGGCTCTGCCTCGGGCTCTCATCCAATAGCTGGATTAGCAGCCTCGATAGATGAAATGGACTCAAAATCCCATGAAGAGGACACTCTAGCACTAGGTGGCGAAACATGTGACGAAGAGGTTGTATCCAGGACATGTAAACAGGGAGTGGAGACTTTAGCTCAACTAGAGAGATGGGGATTGGCCCTAAGGCGTAGAGAAGGAGGGCTTCCACATGCATCCGCAGCACCAGGGCACAAAACACCCAGGCTAACGGGATGCGGGGACTCAACTGTTAGGGAGGTGACGAGGGTACTTGAGGAACAGGCTATCAAGAGAGGAATCCAGAGAAACGCTGACTCAATTCCTCTTAGCATAGTCTCGGACAACTCACAGGTTCGGGGGGTCGTGACTCTAGATGTCCCCACTGGGAGAATAGACGCTATTCAGACCAAGGCAGTTATCCTAGCAACCGAAGGACATCAGGGACTTTGGTCTAAAACCAGCGATGGATCGGGAACCGGCTCGGCACTCGCTATTTCTGCTGGAATCGATTTGAAGGGGATGAAAACCACTCCGAGGCACCCTCTAACGATTAGGGATTGTGGGATTCACATCCCTCTCGATGTTCTAGGCTCCGGTGGCAGAATAAGAAGAGAGAACGGAGATGATGTAGGCCCAGAGGAAGCTCTGGAAGGAGAACCCTGTGTCCTCGATCTTAGACAGATGGACGCAGATGCAAAGGTTTGGTTCTCACATACATCTATGCGAATAATGGATAGACTAGGGATTGATACTTCAAAGGACGTGATCCCTCTTTCTCCGGGAGTAGCATACACAACCGGTGGAGCACCATCCGACGCCCAAGGAAGAGTTATTTTCCAAGGTCACACAAGAGAGGGCCTCCCTGCCGAGCTCTGGCACACAGGCCTATACGCTGCTGGACGGAGTGCTCACACCGGAATGCACGGATCCAACGCGCTTCCTGGGAATCTTCTACTTGACGACCTAGTATCAGGCAAAGCGGCAGGTGAGCACGCCTCGGAATGGGCAACAGAAATCAAATTCGGAGGAAACACTCAGATTGAAGAGGCCGTGAAGGGAGAATCAGCTAGAATCTCTTCAATAATGGGTGGAGATGGAATGGCAGTTGCCAAGTTTCACTCGAAGTTGACATCTGCAATCTCTTCCGGATCATCTAATGAGGCATCACTAGCCGAAGTAAGAGCGATAAAAGATATAGGAATCAGCCTAACTGATACCTCATCAGTCATGAACACCGAAATGGCAGAGGCTCTGAGGTTGGTCGGTCTGGCATCAGTCGCTGAAGCGATTCTTACTTCTGGGTGAAGAATATGGAAGATGACTCCAGCATCTTCACAATGATCATCGAAGGTGAGATTCCATGTCACAAGGTATACGAGGACGAATTGATATTCGCATTTCTGGATATCAACCCATCTAGTCCTGGCCATACGCTAGTGGTCCCCAAAGAGCCAGCAAGGACTCTTGATGAACTGAGCGATGATTCTGCGCAGGCCATCGGTAGGGCCCTGCCTAGGATATCAAAGGCAGTGCTGAAGGCCACAGGAGCATCTGAGTTCAACGTAATTCAGAACAACGGCCCGAATGCATTCCAGAGCGTATTCCACGTTCATTTCCACATCATTCCGAAGATGGAAGATGGCAGAGGACTCTCATTCCCATTCACGCCCTCGTCGATAGATCATGAAGATGGAGCGCGACTATCATCATCAATCAGAGATTTGCTGAGCCGTCCACCCTCTCAATAATCAAGACCTCTTACCCCATCCGAAACCCGTGTCGGATATGCATGATGCACCCGATATCGAACCTGAGTTGTCTAGCGGAGCAATGAAGCTTAGAAGGAAAAAACTGGACAATCTCCCTTGGGACCACACAGGAAGACACCCAGGAAATCCCTACTTCTGGAAGATTATCCTCATTCTGATAGGAGTAGGACTTAGATATATTTTCAGAAGGAGTCAATATGAGGAGATACCAGATTTCGAAGGAGGCAGAGTGATATCTTCGATGCACATTAACGGATTGGTAGACCCTGCCACTTTGGTCAGTTCCCAAGATAGGAGAATAATATCTATGGGGAGACACGATCTGATGACAATGCCACTAATTGGCTGGTTCTCAAGAAGAATGGGATCACAACCAGTAATCAGGAAGTCTGAGATTGAAAACGGGGTTTCCGATGAAGAATACGCTAGAAAAATCAACGATAGGACCCTTCTCACGATGACTAACTGCATTGCTTCTGGATACAATGCTATGGTAATGCCCGAAGGCAAGTCTCACCAGGATTCACACCTCCATCGGTTCAAGACTGGTCCGATGAGATTTGCTCTAAATGCAGCCTCAATAGCGAAACACAGAGGCCTCCCCAATCCTGCCCTTCAGCCTGTGGGATTGCACTTTAGGTGTTACCACTGGTTTAGAACAGATGTCTTTGTAGAATTCCAGGATCCAATCCCCGTCCTAGCTCCAGAAGTCTCAGGGGCCCCTGAGAGATTGTCCTCAGGGATCTGGGAAGAACCACCATCGGATCAAGTTCATAATTTGAGGGACACTCTATTTTCATCTCTTTCAGAAGTAACTCCAGATGCTCCAGATTGGGAAACGTACCGTGCTTGGCACCTCATAGGACACATCAAGGCAAATACTTCCAATTCCCAGCTGAAATCATTCAGAGACGAGGTTCTTGCTGCTAGAGAAGTTAGAGGCGCATTATCTGATGGGCAGACTACAGAGGGCCTGATGGCGCCCGCTATCGAGGCTGCCAAAATTCTGAATGATGATCAGCTAGATGGCCGAGCATTGACTGGAATAAAGGTAGACTCCAGAATATCCTGGACAAAAGCTGCAATTGGAATTTTTCTGATGATTCTTATGTCTCCAGTCACACTCCCCTCCACTGGTATTCAGGCATTTTTCGCTTGGTATCTTGGAGATAGAACCGACGAGGGAATAGATGCAAGGACAACTTATCACTTTCTAGCTGCGATGTTTTCGCCAATACTGTTCTGGCTCCCATTGGCAATAGTCACAGCATTCCTAATGCATCCACCTTCCTTGTTGAGCATCGCCACAGCTATGTTGATTTTATTGGTAATACATATCTCAAACTTAGTTTTCTTGTTTGGCTATGATTGTTGGTCGGACTTCTCAACCTCCAGAAGGAGAGCAAAACTCGCTTCTTCTGACAGAGGAAAGAGGCTCGAAGAATTGATTTCAGATGTGAAAACCAATCTCAACTTGCTCTAAATAGGACGACCTTTTGGAACATATGTGAATCACAACGAGGCTGCCGACAGTATCCGGTCATGGTTGGACAGTGAGAGGCTAGAGGCAAGAGAGGTGAAAGATCCTCAGGCCATAATCCACCTTCATGTTAGATACCCTCCAACTAAGCAAGGCCATCTGTTCAATATTGTAATTCCCAAGAAGAGAAATTTGGTATTGTTATACTCCATTACAAGAGTAGACGAGGGGCAGCAGGAGTCGATGCGTGAAATGGCAAAAGAAGACTCTGAGTCATGGGAGGAATGGCTACACGATACTAGAATCAGAATGACATCCTCTGACTTAGATTGGGTCCTCCATGTCGGGAGAAGCAAGCAGGAAGTCGCAGGCCCACTCCAGGCCTTCAATCTCTCTAGGCCAGTTTGGCTGGATGGACTTACTCAGAACGAATTTATGCAGAGTATGAGAAGAGTTTGGCTAACCAAGCTATCACTGATTCACCAGATAAAATACGGCTTCGGAAACGGGAAGGGGAAACCAGGCCCAGTGGATGATTGGGAAGGGACGACAGGTAGAAAATCTCCTCAATCACCTACCAGACATTCAGAGATTGATACTGACGAGACAGGCGGGTTTGGGAAGGACTTTGACCCACTGGAATGGGCCTAGTTCGACATCACGATTAAGTGACCATAATGGGTATAGGTTAAGTATTCGAGAAAGTCGAATAGAGACGATGCATACCTCTCGACATCTTACTAACGATCGTATATCTACCAAGAAGAGCGGTTTAGCGATTGTTGTGCTAATGCTCGTGAGCCTCCTTGCCACATTCTCTCCGCAGGCTAGTGCGAGCGAAATTGTTCTGACTGACCCCATAGAAGTCGTCCAGAGCGGTGTTCACAATGACAGAATGATGTCCATGGACGCCGACTCCTCTGGAAACGTCCACGTAGTCTGGAGCCGCAATACGAACCACCTCTACTACAAGATGCTAGATCCAAGGGGAGAGACTCTGATTGCCGAGACCCAAATATCTGATCCAGGAGCCCATCGAGCCTGGCATCCAGATATTAGAGTAGACAATGATGACATGGTCCACGTTGTTTGGACGGACAAGGCAAGTCAGTACAAGATCATGTACACCCTGTTGGACCCTTCATTAGACGATCAGAGCGGTGATGCATCTCTGGACTCGGTACTTTCCGTGGTTCCAGATGATTACGAGGTTGCAAACAATCCTCAGAACAGAGACTGGCCTGCAATAGATGTAGATTCTGAAAATAATCCGCACATTGTATGGGAAGACTCGTTCGAACCATTGGAACTATACTATCAACAATCTCAGATTTACTACAAGATGATGTCAATTGATCATGTCGCTAGAATGGTAATAGTGGAGATTGACAGCACACTGTTGACTCCTATCCTTGGACAGAAGGGCCACCCAGATATCGCCGTTGACGTAAACGACTTCGTTCAGATAGTGTGGGATGATACTAGGGGCGGCCAAGTAGAGATGGTTGTCCCTATCGATACATCTGGCTCTATGAATGCAGAATGGGCTGACATGTGTGCTGTATTCTATGGAGGGAACTTTGCGAGTGGCGGATATTTCGTAGGCCTAAAGCCCATGCTTGTCAGTGCCAATATGAGTGTATACGAAACTCTCTATGCACTCAGTGGAAATTGGCCAGCAGCAGCGACCAGTGGAAACTGTGCCGACGCTTACCAGACCGGCGGATCCGGGAGCCAGGGCCCGAGAAACACCCCTCTAGGTCCAGGAGACTCCTCTGGAGGGATCAGAGAACTCACTGAGGTGGTTTACAACAACCAAGCGACCAACCTACCCGCTGATGGCGGTTACTACAGCGAGTTCTGGGGGCCTGCAGCAACTTGGGCCTGCCTATCCTACAGAGATGTCCAAGGAAGGCAGGGACTTTCTGCAAACCCCCCAACAGCACTGGACCATCGATGGAATGACAATGCCACGAGGGTTGTAATTCCAATTTCTGACGAAGGACCATACGGAGGGACACCAATGGACAACGACGATACGCAGAGCATCAATCAGGCCCACGACGCTTGTGTATTGGCTCAGACAAAGCCATATCCACTCTGGGCAGGCTCCGATACTTCTGTAGGAAGTTACATGCTCGATCTTGCCCAGTGCCCTGTGGGATCAGGACTGAACACTAGGTCATGCAGCGGGGCTACGACTCGAACAACTTCCGCAGAGGGCCAAATGTACCAGTTCCCAACAACCGCAGGCTCCTCATCGGAACTCGAGATAATGGTAGAGGCAATGGTCTACTTAGCTACGAATAACTCTCGAGAGATCTACATGACTGTTCTAGACCCTCACTCGCTTCTAGAGAATCCATGGCCTGGTTGGACTAGAGGCGATCCAGGTACAGAATCTAATCAGCAAGGAGGCTACTATACTGAGGATTTGGGCCCCTCAGAGGATGAACAGGGCTACGGACATCTGGTTGTTGTGAATGATACACAAATTACAAACAACCCTGCTTACAGCCTACACCCCTCAATAGCAATAGACACATCAGGAAATACACATCTCGCATGGCAAGATGGCCGACTATATCCTGGATGCTCAGGACCAACAGGCGGTATCGATATCGAAGGCGCCTACGAAATATACTACACTAGACTCAGACTAAGAGGTGCGGCTGAATGGGACGGAGTCCCCGAGGGCCTACCAGCATACGGAATTAAGCAAATCGCATCAAGTGCGATTTCTAACTCTGAGCAATGCGAGGGTGCCAGTGAAGAATTCCCGTTTGCACCAAGCTCTGTAGCCCCTTCTATCTTGACCGACTCCTTCGACAATGTCCACCTGGCTTGGATTGACTACAGCAATACTGAATGGCAGGAGACAATTATGTATGCCAGACTAAACAATACCAATGAGGAGTACCCGCAGGGATTCCCATTGAATTCTGCAGCCTCTTCGATACTGGACCCATGGGAGATACAAGAAGTCACCAACTGGTCTTCCGACAAGCTAGGCCCAGCACCCTGCCAGCCAGAGTGCAATACCGCAGACGGACACCACCTGTTCCCTGACTTCAATCTCGATCGCGGGATGCCTCCTGCATTCGCTAACGATCTCGGTAGTGGAGCACATATCGGATGGTCAGACAAGAAGTGCGACTGGGACGGTCAGAATGCAAACAAGTGGACCCTTTGCTACGTACACGTGCTGACTGGCCTAGTGGATCTCTCACTAGCCTGTGACGAAAAAATACAGGCAAATCCGAATATTGAGGGATACCCGTACGATTGCCCTTCAGACGCTGAGACATTCTACCATACCATTCAGCCAGGAGAACTTACAACGTTCAACATCACAATAGCCAATCCCACCCCAGGGCCCGCGGAATTGGTTCAGGATACGTTCACCATAACAATGGAGGGCGTTCCAAATAACTGGACTGCAACACTATTCTACACGACCAACAATACCCCGATTTTTGACTCAACTAAGATTTTCCTCGAGGGCGGAGCCATAGATCCCCTTTACCTAAGAGTCAGAACACCCACAATCTATCAGGCTAAGAGCGACGAACTTGCGCAGATAAGCATCATCGCAACCTCGCAAAAGGACCCAGCTATCCGCAACAAGCTAACCTTGCTAACTCTGATGGATGTTGTCCATGGAATAGAACTCGATACTAGCCATTTCCAAGTAGATGTTGAGCAGGGCAAATCGGCAGTCTTCTCAATTTCGATCAAGAACACTGGAAACGTTTTCGATACGTTCGCATTCTACGACCCGGCTACACTGGACGGACAAAACGAGTGGGCACTTCCGTTTGGATGGGGGATTGACTTCCCACTGTCGCTATCCTTGGATCCAGGTCAATCCGTAACTAGGAATCTAAAGGTCAGTGTCCCTGAATCCCAGGACCCCGGCACCTTTGCCATATATCTGAAGGGATGGTCAACCGGCGAGCCTGTCTTGTCTGTCGATAGAGGGACATTCGATGTACTAGAGTTATGGATAAACGTCTCAATAAGGACAACTGGGAACATTGTATTCGATATCGGGGATACAAAACTGTACGTTCTTCCCGGGGAGTGTGCCAGGTTCCCTGTTCAGGTGAACAAGTACTTTACTCCAGGGAGTCTGGTTTTCACAACTCCCGGCGCACCGATGGAGAGGCCAGAAGAGGCAGATATCAACTCATGGAGGTTTGATCACTGGACAGTGGACTTGGACTTCTCAGAATGGCCGGGTGGATCTTCATCTGCTGATCAGGACATCTACTGGGCAAATGTGGGTAACACATACACAGTCACAGCCGAGATGTGCTCTCCGTTCAATGCAACCGCTGGAATTGGGGAATCTGTCACAGTCCGTGCGCATCTGGATGGCTCCCCGAAAGTTCGAGACTCTGTGCTAATTCTGACTAATGTTGTTCAGAGGTACGAACTAGAATCCTCAGTACCTGAGACTATACTAGACCTATACCCCGGTCAGTCCTACCAAATGAACACCACAATCTCCAACCTAGGCAACGGCCAAGACAGGTTCGACGTCACAATCGAGTCCATAATTGACGATAAAGGAGCGGCTCACGTTTGGGACATGTACATCCCGAGGATATTGTTCGAGGAATTGAACAGAGACGAGTCACAGACCGTCCCAATTTACATCAACGTCCCGGTTCAGACCTTAGCTGGTGATTACACCATCACATTCAACGTCCTGAGTGAGGAGCCCTATGAGGGAACTAGAGTTCAGGATCAGGTGGTGCTCAGAGCTACCATAATCGAGTTCCACGATATGCAAATTTCTCTGGATCCATTGGTGGAGAGCAAGATCAAGACCACGGCCCCAAGCAGAATCGTAAGATACACCCTCAACGTCTCAAATTATGGAAACGTGGCTGATCAGCCTACGATCCACAACCACACGTACGATGATGTGAACAAGATCTGGTCCGTGAGTCCGGGCCTGGGTTCTCTCAGCACATGGGAAATAGACTACGCTCTCTTGGAAGGGTTCGGTAGCGAGTTCCCGCTTGAGAAGCCATGCGTAGAACTAAATGTCGAGGAGGAGAACCAAATCAACCAGCAAGTCTCCCAGGGAGAAGGGCCCGACTATTGCTATGTAACCGCAGGAAACACGATCACACTTCCCATGATGGAGCCCTATACTACTCTGCAACTAGTTGTTATTGTCACCGTGGCTCCCGATGCATCGCTGGTTGACAGAAATCTCGGAATCAAGGTCCTATCCATGCACGGCTCTTCTGACGAGGGCGGTGATTTCGATGAGACTGAAGTTTGGACCGACTCGTGCACATTGGATAGCAACTCTGACGGTATCCCCGACAATCCCGCTCCCGATTGCGATACGAATGAGCAGGTCCTCGAGATGCGCCTCAGAGCTCCCGATCTAGTTCTAGAGAGCGTGGTGGCTCCAGACAGAGAAGCCGCGATTGGAGAGATGCTCTCGGTCAATGTATACATCACAAACAGAGGAAACGCACACGCCGCTGACGTCAACATCATCCTTTGCAAGGATCAGTCAGAATCTGACATCAAGAGGAACGGATGCAAGGAGGAGAACATTGTCTACAGGCAGATTGTAAATGCTATCATGCCAATAGGGCAGTCCGAATCAGATCTATCAGACCCGATTACCCTGCTATACATGGTCGAAGCCGGCAACCACGATATCGTAGTCGTAGTAGATCCTGACAACAATATCGTGGAGACCGACGAGAGTAACAACATCGAGAAGATAGGGACCATGAAATCTCCACTCGGAGCAATCGACGTAGGCAGGGAGATTGTAGTTAGATACTCTGTTCCGGTTATTATCATAGGAGCAACCTTCTCCCTATTCGGAGTCGCAGGCTTCGTAATCTGGGGGAGGAGGGTCGAGGCACTCGCTAGATTCTCAGAACTGAGTAGTCTATTGCCAGGTTCAGATGATGATGACCTAGTGTTCTGAGGTTTACTTAGCCATCCACCATGGAAGCGGCATTGACTCTCTGCCAGAGACAAAGGAACCAGAATTGGTCGCGAAATCCCTCATTAGTTTCTCTCTCAAAGCATCCATCATCTTCTCAGCATGCATTGATTGTATCCTCATACCCTGGGAGAAAGCATCCAAGTCTAACGGTCTTCGAGGGTTCCTCATCATGGCGTGTGCAAGCTGCCTCTCTTCGTAAGACTCGAAGCTCCTTTCTAGACTCGGAGAGACCTTGTGCATGACCTGCTGATGAAGCGAGATTATCGAATCTCTCTGCCTGTCAACACTCTCCAACGCCGCATCCAACTCTGACAAGATACCCATCGCATCTACTATTGGCAGGCTCTTTCTGGAACTAATCTTACCCAAAACGCCCTCCAGACTATCGGGAAGACCTCCAGAAAAACTCACCCCTCGAGGCATCTTCCTATGCTCGGCTCTGAAAAGGTCAGGCCCCAAATCAAGACGAATCGAGAAAGACTGATTGACTCTGTACACCTTCTTGGGGGGGCCCCCCTTGTCCGACTTCATCATCTCCGAATCTACGAATCCAGCTTCCTCCAGAACCTTCAGGTGTTTTACAACCGCCTGTTGGCTGACATCAAGCAACTCGGAGAGTTGCAATGGGTAGTGTGGCTCCTTTACGAGATGTCTGAGAATCGATCTCCTAGTGGGATTCTCTAGAATACTTAGAGACTCATCGAAGCCCACCACCACTTACCAACTCAAGGTTGGGTAGTCAACGACCTCTAAAAACCCAATCTAGAATTTATTGTGACCATTTGTGGTTCAGATCATCCCTCGTCCCACGACTTCCAGGAATCACCATCTTTCTCGCTAGAAGTCTCAGTCGGGAGTTGTCGATTAGTATCTGAGAACGGATTCGGCGCCTCTGAAGGCTTCTGATCCACTTCCATATCACTTTGGGCATTTCCTATTATCACCCGCCCGTCTTCAATTATTACGAATTGGTCTGGCATCTTCCTTTTGTCAGTCCATACCATAATTGCTAGTACAAATCCAACCAGGCCAATCGGGGAACCCAGGCAACAGCCTATGTAGAACAAGTAAGTCCAGATAATTCCGCTTAATTTGTTCGCAGAGTCCTCATCGTCAACAAGCCAGAGAGTGGTGGTACCAAGATTCTCCAATGTGTACTCTCCTCCAATATTCTCGAACACTCTTACGACAGAAAATGAAGTCCGATTTTGCTCATCATAACGATCGAACTCTAGCGCTCTAGCCCCTCTACCTGATACTTCGTTACCCTGACTGTCTGTCAATATCAGATCTGCATCGGGTGAGCCGCCATCGGACACCCTAAGTGCCGATACCAACATAGAACTCTCTATCTCGAACGTAATCGAGTCACCTGGTTCCAGTTTCACTAGAGAGTTGCTCTCCGGATTGTACAACTTGTTGTAGTCGTCGAATACCTGCCACAAAGAAATCACGGCTAACAGAAGTAGGGCCGCGGAGGAAGCAGTGGTGATTCTGGCCCAAGTCCTCTTCCTATCTGTCACAATCCTCCCTCCGGACACTCATCTATCAGGCTTTTTCAGTAAGTTATGCCCATTGTAGAAAGCTTCTCTGGCAGGTAAGTATCAGTGACGAAATCTAGACCATACTTTGCCAGAGACTGCTGCTCCGCCTTTTTCCCTATTTCTTGCATGAGTTGGATCTGCTCTTGCCACCAACCAGTAGCGAATCTTGGATCGCTCAACTCTGCCTCCAGTGCATTCAAGTCCTGTTTTGTCAAATCGTCACTTGGAAGGTCGTAGGCTAGTATATCATCGGCTGTTATTCCTAGATATGTTGCCTCCTTAGTAGCCAAGTATTCTGAGATATGAGCAGTTTTGATTGCTCCATAGGCTATGCTAGCATAGATCCTGAACGACCAGGGGTCGCAGTCAGCGAAGACCAATATCGGCTTGTTCCATTCATCGCTCATTCTTCTCATAATCCTTCTAGTGGATCTTGCTGGTTGTCCCTTTAGATGGACTAGAGCGCACCGCGCCTCCTCATCGAAACCATTCTCTACGAGCCTGTCGAACATTCCACCTGTCTCTATCGCCATCACGAAGTCGATATCCTCTTCCACCATCCTTAGCTTCTCTGACTCTACGTTATACGGAACCCCGTATCCAGAATCACCTACGTCGTCTCTACAGTTAATCCTCATCCAGTCTCCTCTACGATTCCTCTCCTCAAAGGTGACGTTACCGATGATTCTCGCACCGTCCTCCTCAGGCCTCAGGCCGAAGTCTTCTCTCAGACATTTTGTTACTATCTCCAAGTCCTCAGATACCCCATTACTTTCGTTCTGACTGGAGAATTTTCCATGCCCCCATCCTTCAGAAATATAGTACATTTCTCTAAGAGTGGAGGTTTTTCCATCAGAGATCATTCCTTCAACGAACTCTGAAATGTGTAGTGCCCTCAGAAGTTGCCTGGCAGAACCAAGAGATGTCGCGTCTCTAACCGTCTTCTTCTTCCCGTACTTGTACACTCCTAGCTTCTTATCGAATCCTATGTTCGATTTCGATCTCACTGGCAGGGTCATAGTAGGAGGGTTACCTTTCATCATCTTATCATGCATTTCCGATGCAACCCCATGCAAAGCATCAATCACCTCTTCCTTCGTTTTTTGTCTGTCCATTGTCACTCGTCCACCTCCATTCCATCTTTAGTAGTGAAATCCCCAAACAGGCTTGTTTGTCCCTCAACTAGCGGGCGAGACTGGGACGCCTCACTGTCCTCGGCTCTCTCTTTCAACTGGGAGATGGTCTCTTTGGGTTGTTCTAAATCTGCCTCGGCTGCTTCCAGGGCCTCTGATTTTCTCAATTCCTCTAGCAGCTTCTCATCTATTTTAGAAGCACCTATGACTTCTCCATTACCTCTGTAGAATATTTCTGCATCGCCCCATTCTCCTTTTCTCAAACCGGAGACTCCGAAGTGTATTGTCGTGACAGTTCCTGGATTCAGGGTGTCCAGCCTCCATGCCCATAGTCCCTTGGCCTGCTTGGCCCCACCTAGGGGGTTATCGGAAATTGCAGTGCCATCTCCTTCCGGCCATTTTGCTAGAATGGTATATGCTCTTGCTCTAGCAGTGTAGTTGTATATGGTTATGGAGCAAGTGGCTAGGCCCTTTTCATCATCCCATCCCATCTCCTCTTCGCAGAAAACTGCATCCATTATTCTGGTAATTATAGGTGCTAGATCCGGCTCATCCCTAGATAGGATTTCTGAGGATTTCTTCGAGATTTCTGGAAGAATTATGTTAATCAGCTCAAATTTCTCTTTTGCTTTCTTCCTCTGAGAACTCTTCTTCAGATGGCCCTTCAGACCTCTTCCAACTTCAAGCATGGCTAGCCTAATTTCTTCGAATACCTCTTCGTTCTCTGAAACAGCCTCCTTAGCTTCGCTGGTGAATTGGACATTCGTAGATGCTAGATGGATTAGCACGGCTGCAGGACCCTTTGGGATGCCCTTTCCTCCGGGATGATCTAACCCGTATCTCTTCCAGTCAACCGCCTCAAGCGCCTTCGTAAGGAGACAACCTCCTTGTTGATACATCAGGGGGACCCTATTTGCAAATCTTAGGACCTCGATGGGTCCGTCCGCGCTAAGATCTCCACCAAAAACCAAACCAACCTCAATCTGAAACGGGTTTCCTTGAGTTACCTTTGGGTTTCTGGTAATTGTCGATGCGAATCTGGAGTCGATTGCCTTCGAGAGCCCCTTTTTGATTAGAAGGTCCTCTATAGGAGAAAGACAATCGGTGGGAGGTGAGAGGAGCTTCACCTTCCTGAATGCGTTGATCATTCCTTGTGCATCATCTCCGGATATTCTCTTGGGGCTCCTCCCCTCATCTAAACCGGCTTCAGCTAATATTTCCCTTGCCGCCCTCATGCTGACTCCTGAGAAGTTATGCCTCAGGAAGGATGTCATTTTCCTCTCCTCGGCTTCTCTGAGCATCCTCTGTAGAGAACCTAGTTGAATTCCATGTGGATGAGGCTTGATCTCGCTAACCACCCGTGGAAGCCTATCAGTGGTTCTCTGCCATTCGTCCTCCTCAATTGTGCTCCCATCCCTGTCTCGAACAATCAGTGAGATACTTGCATGAGGGTTGACGATAGAGGTCATCCTTAGGTACTGGTGTACGGATTGTCTGCCTCTCTGGTACTTTGCCCTCATCTCTGTCTCTATCTTTAATCCATGAGGAACTGGATCACTGGTCTTTTCATCTAACCATATATCTCTGCTTTCTCCGGATTTGGTTGCTTTGTTTCTACGGGTGTCTATTCCAAGCTCCACAAAAACCGCAGAGGAATCTCTGGAAATTTTGGAAATGACCTTCGTCTTTGACCCAGCGGTCAACTGACCGTACATCACAACTCCCGTGATCCCTATTCCTTGCTGCCCCCTAGTCTGCCTAATTGCATGGAATCTTGATCCGAGAAGAAATTTCCCGAAGACGTTCTCGATGTCTTCTCGTGGTATTCCTGGTCCGTTGTCTTGGGTAATCAGTCTCAGCCTATCTCCCTTCAATCTCTGAATTTCTACTCTTATCTCTGGAAGTATCCGCGACTCCTCGCAAGCATCTAGCGAATTGTCCACAGCCTCCTTCACAGCGGTGATTATTGACCTTTGAAGAGTATCGAATCCAAGGAAGTGCTTGTTCTTCTCGAAGAACTCACTTATCGAGATCTGTTTTTGTTTGCTAGCGAGTCTTTCTGCTCGGTCCATCGTATACCACCGCCAAGTCCTCCCTTGTCCGACTGACGAGGGGCTTGCAAGGTAGCCTATGCCCGAAACGAGAACGCTATTGAACAATGCCCCACTCCTGAGGAGAACTTGACCTATTGTGAGAATATTTCAGGATGCCAAGATGTGATTTTACCCGTGAATGCACTGGTCATGACCGTTAGAGGACTTGCCAGATACAGCTTTCCTGGCCCAGAGCGACCCTGGAAGTTCCTATTTATTGCAGATACAGTTACTTGTTCTGGATTGTCGCTTACCCCGGGGCCTGCACCGATGCAAGCACCACAACCAGGATCGATGAGCTTGACACCAACCTTCTCGAATATCGGTGTCCAACCCATCTCCAATGAGAGATCCTTTACTGATTTTGAGCCGAATTGGATGTAGCAGTCAACTCCATCTGCAATTACAAGGCCTTCTCTAAGTGCCGCTTCGCAGACCATGGCATAGTACGAGAAGTCATCATCCTTACCCGCGGTACATGAACCTGCATAGGCGATGTCTATCGAAACCTCTCCCAATTCGTCAATGTAGGCCCCGTTTGTAGGATCCGAAGGAACTCCTTCGTCAGGATTTCCAGGATGTGCTACCATTGGCCGGATTTCTGATAAGTCGATCTCATGAATCCCTCCATGGTAGACTGCGCCTTCGTCAGGTAGGACAAATCTACTCCTGATATCCCCTTCCTCAATGTTCTCTCGTCTAGATAGAAGCCAATGGACTGTGATATCGTCTGCCTCACATATTCCTGTCTTTGCACTACACTCTGTAGCCATATTACACAATGTTGCTCTTTCATCCATAGATAGGCTTGCAAGTCCTGGACCGCCGAATTCCATGCTTCTATCCAGAGTCTCAGACTCCGCAGCAAAACGCCAGAGAATATGGAGAATCACGTCTTTAGCAGTACAGCCCGGATCCAACTCGCCCGTCAATTCGAAACGAATACTTTCTGGGATCTTGACAAATGCGAATTGGTTGTGAATAAGGTTAGCATATTCGGTGGAACCAACTCCATATGCCAGTGCATTGGAAGCGCCTCCCATGCAAGTATGCGAATCAGTCGCCTGGATGAAGTCGCCAACATCGATGAACTCTTCTCTCGCAACTTGGTGGCATATTCCTGGGCTCACCCCATCCTTGGCAGAATAGTCTCTCACTCCGGTGTACTCTTGAAACAAATTCTGCATATCCCTCAGGGTCTGTATCTTGTCAGTGAATTTCCCAAATCTTGGAACGCCAGTAGCGTAAAGCAGATGATCCTCAAAAACAGCGAATTTAGAGGGATTTGGAATTTTGTAGTTGTTTCCGTATTCCTCTTCGAGGAATGTGTGTACTTGAGCAGTAGTGAACTCGTGAGAATAGCCTCCATCGACCTGTGCTAGAACAGCATCTCCAGGTTTCACGAATTTTCTTGTATTATCGTTCCCCAGTAGTTTGTTTGACACTAACTTCTCTATCATCGTCATCGGGCGCTCTTTAGTGTCAAATTCCGGGAGGGAAACTCCTCCCTCCTTCATCCTCTTAGCGAATGGCAATATCCCTCCGTTCTCTAGAATCAATCTACTCACAGGATCGTACTTCTCCGTAAACTCAGTCAGAGGTATACTTTCGCCGTCCTGAAGTCTACTTAGGATCGAGTGATCCCCCATAAGTTGCCCAAGATTCAGGTTGTTTCGTTCATGTATTGGTGCAAATGAGGCCGCAATCACGATCCTGATTCCCGACCACCTCTCACACTGAGGCGCCGTCTCTCTGCTTGATCCAGTACCCTTTCTATGCCCGGAGACTATAACTTCGAAGCCACCGTCAATCAAAGCTCTGGGCTCGAACACCCTTCGACCATCGTGTAGTAGCCCAGCATATGCATTTTCAGCTATCGTTGCAGGGTCGTAATCGAAGCACACCCAAGCAGGAGTCATCACATCTGTGTTGATGTCATCAAGAAGATCATCGACTGACAAATCTTCCATTCGCAGATCCAATCCATCATACAGTTGCCTTCGAATCAACTCCAGATTCTTTGTTAGGAACAGAACTCTCTTTCCTGGAGTGAGGCCTATCCTCTCTGGTGGCCACATTCCTTCAGACATCGTTCCCCTCACATGTGCCAGTGAACGTTCGTATTTCACGATTCTCGATGATTAGTTATCTCTAAACTTGCTCAAGAAAAGAACACATTAGAAATATTATAACCTTAAATAAGATGTCATTTGCGGATTTAATACCTTTTGTTGAAAAGGGGGTGAGGATGTAATGTCATACCTTGTTGAAGACACCGTGAAATGCGATGAATGTGGAAGCCGAAATCTGAGTAAAGACGAATCCAGAGGAGAAGTGGTCTGCGATGACTGTGGACTGGTGCTGGAGGACAAGGTGATTGACCAGGGCGCTGAGTGGCGTGTGTTCAGTCCCGAACAGGGAGATCAACGAGCAAGAACCGGTGCCCCTATGACAGTCATGCTACATGACAAGGGACTTTCCACGGACATCGATTGGCAGAACAAGGACTACTCCGGTAAGTCGATTTCTAGTAGATACCGAAGCCAATTCTACAGAATGAGGAAATGGCAGAAGCGCTCTCGAGTGAGCAATGCCACAGAGCGAAACAAGGCCATGGCACTGGCAGAGCTGGACAGGATGGCAAGCAGGCTCGATCTTCCTAAGACCATCAGAGAGACCGCTGCAGTAACTTACGGAAAGGCGGTCGATGCAAGGCTCATCCGTGGTAGGTCGATTGAGGGAGTCGCAGCCGCGAGCCTATACGCCGCATGCCGAATTTGTGAGAATCCGCGCACTCTGGATGAGATTGGGGAGGCTAGCAGAACCGGTAGAAAGGAGATTGGTCGTACCTATCGATTCATGGTCAGGGAACTGAGGATGAAGATACCACCAACCAAGCCCGAGGACTACATCCCTAGATTCTGTTCGGGGCTTGATCTGGATGCAGAAGTACAGGCCAAGGCGTATGAGTTGATTGCAGCTGCACAGGAAAAGGAATTGACCAGCGGTCGGGGACCCACCGGTATCGCTGCATCAATCATCTATATCGCTAGCGTTCTTTGTGGGAAGAGAAGGACCCAGAGAGAGGTTGCCGAGGTGGCCGGAGTAACGGAAGTTACAATCCGGAATAGGTACAAGGAACTCATTCAGAATCTGAACATAGAACTTGAGATTTGATTTCTCGATCATGAGCAACCGGTTGTAGAACCACACTCGTTGCATTTCAGACAAGTGCCGTTTCTGACCATCTGGCTGCCTCCACAGTCTTCACAGATGTCGCCCGTGAAACCTCTCTCCCTCGCAGCCTGCCTGGTCCTCGCATCCACATCTCCCACTGCTGCTTCTAGGGTCATCTGAACCTCGCGCCTCTCGCCCTGGCTCCGAGACAGCCCCTGCTCAGTCACCTCTGGTCTGCTGATGGAGAATGGGTTCAGATCCTCCTCATTCAGAGGAACATGAGCGAGGTCGTCCCTACCCGCATACTCGATGGCAAGCTCGCGGAAGACCCAGTCGATGATGCTGGATGACATCTTCACACGTCCACTGCCTCCCTCTATCATTCCGCTTGGCTCGAACTTGGTGAATGTGAATGACTTGACGAATGCATCAATGGGTACTCCGTGCTGTAAACCGATAGACACCGCGATAGCGAACTGGGATAGAAGGGCTCTCCAAGCGGCGCCTTCCTTGGAGGTTAGCAGGAAGATCTCGCCGAGCTTGCCGTCTTCGTATTCCCCTGTGATGAGACGTACGCTGTGACCGCCCACTCTGGCCTTGAAGTTCGCCCCCCTCTTTCTGTGTGGGAGGGGCCTCTTTGAAGCGATGTAGTTCTCAACAAGAGCCTTTGCAACAGGCATCGCTACCGGCTCTGGAAGTGGTAGGGCGCTCGCGGCCTCCTCCACCATCTTCTCGACAACGCTCTCCTCTTCATCCCCCTCTTCTAGGTCCATGGAGTCCACTAGCTGACTCATCAAGGGCTGTGAAAGCTTGCTCCCATCCCTGTAAACGGCGCAGGCTTTGTTCATTGTGGCGTGGCTAAGGTTGTATGCTTCTCTAACGTCCTCTATTGAACAGTCGGATGGCATATTGATCGTCTTTGAAATCGCTCCCGAGATGAAGGGTTGCGCGGCAGCCATCATGTTTACGTGACCCGAAGGAGCAATAGAACGGACCCCAGCTCCCGATGGCTGAGCACAGTCAAAAATCGGCAGGTGCTCATCTTTCAGGCCCGGAGCGCCTTCAATGGTATTCCGACCAATAATCTCCGTGTTTGCGACCTCAATTTCTTCGCTTGTCATGCCAATGTGGGCGAGAGTGTCGAACCAGGGGTTGCTGCACTTTTCCTTGCCGTCCTCGTCCAAGTAGAAATCGTCCTCTGTCAATCCGAGATTTTCGACACAGAACTCTTTTCCAAGAATGTCCGGTGAGAAAGCGTTCCTAACATGGAATACTTTTGGCAGCTCAGATTCAATTTCAGACAATTTTTCGGAGGTCATTCCGGCGTTGCTTAGTAGCTCATGGGGTATTGATGGACTCAGTCTGCCGGTTCCCACGACATACTCCTCTATCCCTTTCGCCTCTGACTTTGAGTAACCGAGTCTGGACAAAGCACTTGGCAGTCCTTGGTTGATAATTCTCAGAGAGCCACCTCCTGCAAGTTGCTTGTACTGCACCATAGAGAACTGGGGCTCGATTCCCGTGGTATCCGCACCCATTACGAGACCAATTGTTCCTGTTGGAGCAATTACAGTTGTCTGAGCATTCCTGAAACCATGTTCTTCACCTTGTATGACTGCCCGATCCCAACAGCTTCTAGCAGCTTCTAACAAATCCTTCGGACACTTCTTGGAGTCTATTCCCATTGGTAATACTGTTATCCCTTCGTATTCTTCAGCAGGAGCGTTGTATGCAGCTCTTCGATGATTCCTCATCACGCGCAGCATATCATCAGAATTGCGATCATAATCTGGAAAGGGGCCGAGATATGAGGCCATTTCTGCACTTGTCGAATATGATTCTCCGCACATTATGGAAGTTATAGCCCCACATATTGAGAAGGCTCTCTCGTCATCATATGGGATTCCCATGTGTGTTAGAAGAGATCCAATATTGCAGTAACCCAGTCCAAGAGTTCTGTAATCATAGGAGCCCTTTGCTATTGACTCAGAAGGGAACTGAGCCATTAGGACACTGATTTCCAAGGTAGCAGTCCATACTCTGACACTGTGCTTGAAGTCTTCAATCTGGAAAGTATGACTATCTAGATCGTAATAATGTAGCAGGTTAATACTGGCCAGGTTACAAGCAGTATCATCTAGGAACATGTACTCAGAACACGGGTTTGATCCATTGATTCTCCCCGCTTGGGGACAAGTGTGCCATTCGTTTATTGTGGTGTCGAACTGTACTCCAGGGTCCGCACAAGCCCAAGCGGTGTAGGCAACTTTGTCCCACAGCGCCTTGGCATCCACAGTTCTACAAGGAACAGCATCCCTTCCTTCGTCCGAAGCAGCATCCCTTTCTGTCCTAAAATAGAGTTTCCATTCATCCCCAGATTGCACGGCATCCATGAATGAGTTAGGGACTCTGACCGAATTGTTGCTGTTTTGACCGGATACCGTCATGTAGGCCTCGCCCTGCCAATCAGTGTCTAGGACCTCAAATTCCATACCTTTCCAACCTTGTTCGGCTAGATCGACAATCCTTTTGATGTGAGCTTGCGGAACACTGTCATGGATGGCCTTGACCATAGCTTTCCTGAGTCCAGGATTCGTTTTCTGATGGAATCTCCCTTCATCACTATCAAATGACCAAATAGACTCCATTATCGAGTCGGCGTGCTTCTGTAGGATCGTACTTCCGATTACTAATGCCGAGACCTTCTCTTCTTCAGAGGGCTTCCAGTCTATGTATTCCTCAATATCTGGGTGGTCCATGTCGAGAGTGACCATTTTTGCCGCTCTCCTGGTAGTCCCTCCTGATTTTATTGCTCCAGCAGCCCTATCCCCAATCTTCAGGAAAGACAGGAGCCCACTGGAAGTCCCTCCCCCTGAAAGCGGTTCCCCTTTCCCTCTTATGTTAGAAAAGTTGGATCCAGTACCAGATCCATACTTGAAAAGAAGCGCCTCTCTGTTCCAGAGACCCATGATTGAGTCTGTACCCCCCACCAGTGAATCAGATACTGACTGAATGAAACAAGCATGGGGCTGAGGATGCTCATATGCATTGGTAGATTTTCCTAGCTCACCTGTATCAGGGTCTACGTAGCTATGGCCTTGAGCCGGGCCTTCGATTCCATATGCCCAATGCAACCCTGTGTTGAACCACTGGGGGCTGTTGGGTGCAGATCTCTGACTTGCAATCAGGTAGCACATCTCATCGAAGTACGCGCGGGCATCCGCCTCGCTTGCGAAGTATCCGTACTTCCAGCCCCAGTAGGTCCAGGTCCCTGCGAGCCGACGGAAGAGCTGTCTTCCGTCAATCTCACCACCCATTCTTTCAGCGGCATCTACAGTCTGAAGCCGCTCGTGATCTGGCTCACTTCGCTGTAGCCAGATTGGAACGTCGTCCTCGGGAACGGTCCGAAGATACTTCGGAACTCCCGCCTTGCGGAGATACTTCTGAGCACAGACCGTCCCCGGCACTCCAGAGAATCCGGAAGGCAACTTCACGCCTTCTAATGAGTCGGCCATAGACCCGTCTGGATTCCTTATCTGCACGTCCATCTCAATCCATTCGAACGACTCGAATGGGTCCTGCCCTGCAGATGTGAACCTCCGCTCGACGACCAAACCGCTCTCAGATTCTACACTGCTCTCAGAGGACTTAATTTTCGTCTGCATTGTATCTTCCTCCCATATTGCTAGGCCGAGAATGCTCCCGGCCGCGCAAGGGATTTGCTCTTCCGGATGGGGGGTGTTTAATGCTTAGGTTACAACCTCACATAAGGCGGTCCGTTTTCACGAAAATATTGACAATACCATTTTTCTCGAGTGGATAGAATCTCAGGAATTCATTTCAAGAGACCACGCCAATTCAGTACCAGAGCGCGTAATCATTATTCCAACACTACAGTACTTCTCGTGGCTACTTTCAATCAGCCTCCTCACCAATTCCTCCGGTACTTCGCCTTTCACAATGTACCTCATTCTTACGGATGTGAATACCTTAGGTGACTCATCTGCTCTATCTGCTTCGATTTCAACCTTGATGAACTCGAGATTTTCCTTCCTATGTTTCAGACCGTCAATAACGTCAATCAGAGAACAGGCAGCATGACCGTGAAGTACCATTTCCATTGGACTGGGTGATTCTGAATCGTAAATACCGAATGTTTTCCCTGCACCGGTAGTTCCGGTATAGCCAGTAGATTCGGTCCAAACTACTTCTCCATTCATACTCCTTCGAAACAATGCACCCCCTTGAAGGGTTGGCTTCATCTATCACTTTCTAGTCCGAGTAGATGGTGGACATGTCAGAGGGAGAACAAATATCAATTTCTAATGGGGAATTAGAAGTCCCCAACAACCCCGTGATTCATTTTATTGAAGGGGATGGGATTGGTGTAGATATTACCCCGGTGATGATCGATGTAGTTGATAGTTCAGTTGAATTAGCATATTCTGGAGACAGGAAGATCCACTGGAGAGAAGTCCTAGCCGGACAGAAAGCATTCGACTCCACTGGGGAATGGCTTCCCGAGGAAACCAAGAAGTCAATGAGAGAGAACCTGATTTCTATCAAAGGCCCACTAACCACTCCAGTTGGAGGTGGGATTAGGAGCTTAAACGTGGCACTTAGACAGCAATTGGATCTATTCGCCTGTGTTAGACCGGTAAGGTGGTTTGACGGAACTCCTAGTCCAGTCAAGGATCCAGGCTCGGTTGATATGGTGATATTCAGGGAAAATAGCGAGGATGTCTACGCGGGGATAGAGTGGGAGGCAGGTAGTCCAGAGGTTGGAAAGGTCATAGATTTCCTTCAGAACGAGATGGGTGTTGACAAAATCCGATTTCCAGATACATCTGGTTTGGGAATCAAGCCCATTAGTGAACAAGGAACTTCTAGGATAGTCAGAGCCGCGATTAAGTATGCAATAGAAAACGACAGGGGCAGCGTCACACTGGTGCACAAAGGCAACATCATGAAGTTCACCGAGGGAGGTTTCAGAGATTGGGGCTACGGTATTGCAAAGACGGAGTTTGGTGCATCCGAGATCGATGGGGGGCCATGGTGCTCATTTCCGAACCCGAATACAGGTACTGAGATAATTGTGAAGGACGTAATTGCGGATGCGATGCTTCAACAGATCTTGACACGACCTAGAGAATATGAGGTACTGGCTACTATGAATCTGAATGGTGACTATATCTCAGATGCACTAGCTGCACAAGTGGGGGGAATCGGCATTGCTCCCGGTGCGAACATCAACTATGACACGGGTGTAGCAATTTTTGAGGCCACTCACGGCACAGCTCCAAAGTATGCGGGACAGAACAAGGTTAACCCCGGAAGCCTGATTCTGTCTGCAGAGATGATGCTCAGGCACATGGGTTGGACAGAATCAGCAGATTTGATTGTAAAGGGCATGGAGGGAGCGATTTCCTCTAAGAAAGTGACATATGACTTTGAGAGACTAATGGAAGACGCTACTCTCCTTTCCTGTTCAGAATTCGGTCGAGCAATCGTGTCTCACATGTAGGTCTTAGACGATGGACGAAGCAAGAGAGAGGATGCTTGAGATTTATACTATTTCAGAGAATTCTAATGACCCCCTATCCTGGTTCGAGGAGCTCTACTGCAGCTCTCGAAGAGACAGGAGGCTGATCCCTTGGGATTGGATGGAACCTCATCCTTTCTTAGTAGAATGGATAGAAGAAAATCAGCATACTGGACGCGTTCTGGTTGTTGGCTCTGGTTTGGGAGAGGACGCAGCATTCCTACATGAGAAAGGATGGAAAGTGACAGCGTTCGATGTATCTGAGTCAGCAGTTGAATGGGCAAGTCAATTGCACAAGGGGAAAGAGATTGATTGGTTGGTTGGAGACCTTGTTCATCCAGAAGAGAGGTGGAAGGGGGCCTTCGATCTCGTCCTTGAGGTACATATTCTACAAGCAATCCCCGAAGAAATCAGAAATAGCGCCTACAGGAACCTATCTCCGCTTCTAGATAGAAACGGCCTACTGATGTGCATAGGTAGGTTGGCAGACGGTCTAGAAGAGGAGAATGAGACTCCGCCCTGGCCCCTGTCTAGAGAATTCATACACCAAATCGGCGAGGGACTATCGGAAGTAGAGTTCCATACAGCCATGGTTCCAGACAAGGAGGAAATTAGATACAGAGCAGTCTGGAAAAGGGACTGACTATCGCTTGGACCACATCTTTAGCCACTCTGATATATTCCTCCCAATGTCTTCTTCTGATACTTCCCTGTCTACGACATTCCCACCTTCAATAGGCTTAATTCTACATCCGCATGCATTGGCATGCCCCCCGCCATCGGAATCGAAAAGGGTTGCCATGGCAGTCAAGTCGTAGATTCCACCACTCCGATGTAGGAACGAGTTGGTATAGAAAGACGCAGAGACCGGGTATCTTCCGGAGTCTCCGAAATAAGCACCTATATCACCGTGAATGATCATACATGCATCGCATTCGTCTCCAGCCATTGCAGTGACATGATAGCCATTAGAGCGGATTCCCGAACCGTCCAATCGAACTATTGCTATTCGGTCCTCGATTCGCATGCTAGAGAGAATAACCTTGTTCAGATTCCCTAACTCCTCCTCCTTCTCGGCAACCAACTTGGAAATTTTTGAATCGGCCAGAATCTCTTCGGTTGTTGCTCCGACTCTCAATTGCTCAAGAATCCATGCCGCTGTCTCCTCTCCAGAATCAACTATCCTGCTTAGCCAGATAGCAGGGGCATGAGAAAGAAACTCTTCATGAGATATTGACCCACTGTCAAGCTTGTCAACCCAATCTAGTAAATCCTCAAGGTCAGAAAGATCGATAACTTCGCGAAACAATTCATAGGCGATTCGAGCTGCTGAGGGGCTATCCTTCCATACTACCATTGCTTTGCTCTCATTGTCCCCTGGTCTGTTTGATTGATGATGATCTATGCTCAGTCCACACTTGGGGTGCATCGGCAAATCACAAACTGCAGTCCATTCATCAATCAAATCATCGAAAAGACCCGCTCGCAGTTCTCCTGGATGGCCGAAGATTACTTCAGCATCCGTCCACCACCGCCTCAGTATCGCTGCAGTCACCACTCCATCGAGATCACTATCGGTGACAATACGCCTGATCTCCAAATCTGACGCCTGCATCGTCACAATCTCTGGGCGAACCATCTCGTCAATGGTGATTTCTGTGATAAAGTATAATCACGGAAGGTTTTCATCTCGAATAGATGCATGACCAAGATATGCAGGACAAATCCGGACCTCTCGAGACCTCGTGTGGTTTCATACTACTGAATTTTGATAGTTTTCTCCTTCTCCAGTATCCACAGGGACACTGGAGCTTCCCTAAGGGGCACGTGGAGAAAGACGACGCTGATCACCACTCTACCGCCTTAAGAGAACTTACAGAGGAGACCGGCATATCCGATATCACCATCGATGGTGAATGGACCCAGAAGACTGAGTATACCTTTTTCAGAAAGGGAAGGGAGACCCAAAAAGAGGTCTTCTGGTATTTGGCAGAGACAGATGAGTTGGAGGTAAGACTCTCTCATGAGCATAACAACTACCTCTGGTTGCAGTTTGACGAGGCCGAGGAACAAATCACATTCGAGCAAGAGAAGGATCTACTCCGCTCTGCCTGGCATCACCTTAGGTCCAGCGGACGAAGCCTATGACTCTGCATCTCTCTTACCTAGCGGAGTCCAAAGGACCTCTTCCTCGCCGGTGTTTTTTGCAATCCACCTTCCCATCACAAACAACCAGTCTGAAATTCTGTTAAGATAGCAAATCACCTCATGCCTAACTGAACCCTCACCCTCGACGCTTCTCAAATGACAAGCCTCCCTCTCTGCCCTTCTGGCAACGGTTCTTGCTACATGCAGGAATGCAACTGGCGCAGATCCCATCGGCAGGATGAAAGATTTTAGAGGCTGTAATTCCTTAATCCAATCATCCATTTCTTCAATCAGCCTGTCACACTCATTCATGCCTATCAGCACCATTTGCTCGGGCAACTTCCCGGGACTACAGGCGCACTCCCCGCCTATGTCGAATAACTCCTGCTGAACTCTATACAACGCTTCATCAGCCTCACCAGGACGATGGAATCTTGTCACTCCGGGCATCCTTCCAAACTCCATCCGGACTACGCCAATTTGCGAATTTAACTCGTCAATGGTGCCATAAAGTCCAACTCTGAGACTCTCCTTTCCAACCTTCTTTCCATCAAGTAGGGATGTCTCTCCACCATCCCCGGTTCCAGTGTGGACTCTAG
>CACAAP010000005.1:0-60821 GCA_902530535.1 uncultured Candidatus Poseidoniales archaeon | reverse complement strand
CACTTCCTTCTAACTTCCATTTAGACTTCAGAGGACTAGGTGGGGGGGACAATCCGGATGGCTTCGCTGATGACGAGTACGAGGACTCTTGCTCGGACGGAATTGACAATGACGGTGATCTGATAATTGATACAGATGACCCCAGTTGCGACTACAACGCAGGAACAAGGGAACTATCTTTGTACAGATATACCGCTTATAGATTCGGATATGGCTACTATTCTGGGGAATTCACACTTGAAGAGAACTCCCTGCAAGAGACAGCTCACCTCGAGAATCAGGCACCCACGGTAATTGTTACACAGGAAGAGGGGCACTCCTTCCGAAGAATAGTCAATATCACAGGTAGCGCACACGATGGGACTCTAGCCAATAGCTATCCTACTGATGAAAGGGCACAATGGGATCAAGGCGGATACGTGCACGAAGTTCAGGTCAGAAATCCATTTACAGGATCATGGGAGAGTGCAGAATATGCAATTGACACTAGCGGGGTGGACGAGGGGAAAGTAACCCGATTCAACAGACCCTTCAGCTCATGGTACTACAGCATTGACATGACGGGTTTGGCAGGAGAGGGGGACTATACCTTCGAATTTCGAGCCTTCGATGGGATAGACTACAGCACAGTGGTATCTAGGACAGTCAAACTAAACACACAACCCCCCACAGTATTCGTCTCGTCTCCTAGCTCATTTTCGTCACATGACGAAGGCTCCGTAGTTTTCGATGGATATGCCCAGGACCCATACGGGTGTCCAGATGACTGCAACAGTGACATCGGTTTGGTGTACATGGACATATCTGGCCCCAATTACCAGGTTACAAGCCCAGTCCAGACAAATGAAGACGGGACTTGGGATTGGGAATGGGATTTCAGCACTAGGCCTAGAGAACTAACAACCTATACATTCACAATTTGGGCATCGGACTCCGACTTCTGTATTGGTGAAGTTGACGAGTGCCAGCCCGTAACTCTCACTCTAACAATAGATAACAGAAACAGCCAGCCTACGATTAGCGTAAACCAACCCGTGTCAGGGACGCGTGTTTCTTCTTCAGCGGACACTTTGCTTAGTGGAGTGGCTAGAGACTTCGATGGAGGGGTTACCAGAGTGGATCTGGAAGTAAAGGACGTTTCAAACGACTACGTCACAGTACATGAAACAAGCACAGGAGAGTTTTCTGAAGAAGGCGAGTGGGAGATAAATTGGGATACTACTCAACTTAGACATGACGCCGAGTATCAACTGAGATTCCGCTCATATGATGGCATAGACTACAGCAGTTGGGTCGATGTGATAATCACTGCCGACAACCCTCCTAACGTAGGCAATAATCAACCAGAGTTCGCCCAAGCCGATTGGTATAGCGAGATTATCCTCTATTGCGATACCGAATCGATTTCGGTTGACAAGTGCACAACTGTGGAGATAGATTTGAAAGAATATTTCTCGGATATTGATAATGACATCCAGTTCATCTCAGTTTACAATGATCCATCCATTGACTCCGATGACATATTTCCGCTCGTTGTGGGAGTCGGTACTGATGGGATAGCCCGGTATGATCCGGCTGATATGCTATTCTACGAGGAGAATATGGATGCATGGACACTGAATAATGTTATTTTCATCGCTACAGATGCATGGGACTCAAAGGCAAACTCCCTACCGGTCACATTCCGGGTCCTTCCTCTAGAATTTACTATTCAAGAGCCTAACCAGACTTGGGTAGATTTGGACGGAATTGCGATATATTCAGGAATCGGACTACCAGGAAAGCAAGTCTCAGTATCAATAGGAGGAAACCCAGTAAACACCACAGTTGTTCAGGAAGATGGAACTTGGGAACTCGGAGTCCCCGCCTCGAGAATCAAAGGAGAATCCTCTATTCCCGAATTCTCATATGCTGGCCAAAATACTGAAGTGACTCCTATCTCCAAGGGAGAGCCTACTGCAGACTCTTCTAACATGGTGTTAATCTTAGGAATGGCCGGATTGACACTTGTAGCTCTGGTGGTGCTGGCATTCTTCAGCGGATTCATTGGCATAGAGGTCGAAGAAGATGAGCAGCCAAAGCAACCTGCTCAGATTCCAGAAGGAGAAGAATGGTGGTCTGGAGAATCAAATGAAAATACTGATGAAGAAAGAGGACTAGAAAGGTATGACGACCATCCCGGGTGGCTGTGGGATCCCGATTCAGAGGAATGGGTCCCGGATCCAGATTTTCAGGAATAATCGGAGTCACATGTCCTCCTAACATTATTGAGTGAGTCCAAGAGTTGAGTTTCCATGACAGCGGGCACTTCTTCACGACCCGGGGTACAGGAGAGGATATTCCTACATCTAAGTGACTATGTAGATCATACGGATAAAGTCGAAGTCCCATTCGCACTTTCCCAGATGGGCATAGCAAATGCGGTCTCCATTGCGAGATCAAATGTTCCGAGGGCAATATCTGGGATGAAAGAGGCCGGCCATCTTGTCGAACGCCAGGCGCATGTCACCGGCGTCTCTAGGAAGAGGAAAGCCTACTTCCTAACTGATGAGGGTGCCAAGGTTGCAGATGAAATTTGGTCTAGGATATCTGAGAACAAGGTACGAGTTATTCATTCAGATGGCCGCTCTGAATCTACAACTCTTGCATACGCAATCGAGTCATCTGAACTCCCACTTAGACATGTGGACATGCTTCGATACATGGACGATTCAGGGACAATTGACCTGTCAGGACTTTCATCCGAATTGGTTGAGAGGGACCTTTCCAAACACATCGAGAAACAACTTGTTTCTTACCTAAACGATCTTCCTAGAACGAGGAGATTCTATGGTAGGGAGAAAGAATTGGACGTAATGGCCAATCTCCTCGAAGCCAAGTCGGCATCAATCCTGGTCCCAGGGATTGCAGGAATTGGGAAGACCTCACTTTCTACCAAGATTCTCGACCGATTTACACACCGGAGAAACCTCCTTTACCATAGGTGTCAGGACTGGGAGGGATCTAGGGCCTTTCTTGAGGCATGTGCCGAGTGGCTCTCTGCGGTTGGACATAACGATCTGTCTGACTATCTGGCTTCAACCCCAGTTCCTCAGACTAGTATGGCCGTGAACCTAATCTCTGCAGGTTTATCCGAATCTCCGTCACTGATTGTAATAGACGATCTGCACAAAGTTGGCGATGAGACGCTATACTCGATTTTGAGGGAACTCACTCTAAGAATTCACTCTTTGAATGAAGTGGGACTCGTGATGTTCTCCAGATCATTCAGGATGGTAGTCCCCGAATCCGACCAATCTGGGAATATCGTAACCCTGGTCATGCCTCTTCAGGGACTAGATGAGGAGTCCAGCAGACAGATTCTCACGGCCATGCCAAAGATGGATTCTGATCAATTTATGCATATTTACTCGTTGTCTAGGGGGCACCCACTAATTCTTGAACTAATCAATAGGGGCAATGTTGCTGAGACCTTTCACGCCACACTAGAGGCATTTGTGGAGAAGGAGATTTTCAGTAGGCTTTCAGGAACCGAGAAACGCCTATTAGGGGCAATTGCGGTTTTCAGAGAGCCAGTTCCTATCCAAGCAATCCATCAAATCGAGGGAAGCGTCGACCTGATAGATGAATTGGTAGAAAAGGGACTAGCAAGACAGTCAGATGCAGAAAATTTTGATGTCCACGATCTAGTAAGGGAGTTCTTACTCAGATCCATGGACCATGAAATGAAAACAGATCTCCATGCTGCAGCAGTGAAATGGTATCGGGGGAAAATGGACGATGCTGCAGATCGAATAGAGTTCATTCACCACTTGAGTCAGACTGGAGATGAAGAGGGTCTAGCAGAGGTTTTGCTTACAGAAGGACATGGCCTAGTAAGTTCTGGACACACAGAACTTCTCTCAATCCTCAACTCTCTGGAAAGCAGTGATTTCGATTCAAAGAGTCGGGGACTAATCAGAGAACTGAAGGGAGATATACTGACTATTCAGGGAAGGTGGGACGAAGCAGAGGAGCAATACGACGCTGCAACAAAGCACGTTGGCGCTAACATGCCAAGCTCCGAGTTAGCCCGTCTACTATCAGCCAGAGCAGACATAGCCGTCAAGAGAGGTGCAATGGACGATGCTCTCGAGCTGCACAGGAACGCGCTCAAGATTCAGATTGAGATTAGAGACGCAGTAGGTGCTGCTAGGACTTACAATAATATGGGTCATATTTTCCGTAGGAGGAGGGATTCTCGACGCGCACTCGAGGTCTATGGGAATGTCGAGGATCTTCTGGACAAAGAGAAAGATCCGGAACTAAATGAGGCTAGAATTAGATTGGCCTCTGCATTTATTGAGATGGGCGAGCTAGATAGGGCAAGGGAACATGCTCTTTTTGCCTATGAGAATACCAAGGACTCCAATCAGGATTTCCTACACGCTAGATCAAGAGCGGTTCTTGGGAGATACTACGCAAAAATTTCAGATAATGACCTAGCACTTCTACACTACTCGGGTGCACTGGACACCCTATCCGATCAGAATGATCCACAAAGTACAGTGGAAGTAGAGATGCTACTCGGTCAGGTTTTGATCGATGCAGGTAGAAGGGAGGAAGCAGCAGAGCACTACCTAAACGGTCTAGCCGTAGCCGAGTCAAATGACTTTAGAATGCTGCAGGGAGAGTTACTGGCAAGACTGGGTGAAGTCGAATCCGATCGATCTCAGAGGATGAACTATCTCCAGAGATCGCTGTCTCTATTCAGGGAGCTCGGAGCAGTTGGAAGGATGAAGGAAGTCCAGAACTCAGTCCACAGGGCTGTAATGGGGAGATAGTCAAGAAGCCAGAATTTTGCTGGGCTCTTCCTGACCTGTCCAGTAGCTGAACTCTGGGCCCAATTGTTTTGAGATCGAGATATTTCCTTCGAACTCGTCCCCTATAGCTAGAAGGACCTCACTCTCAGCAAGGTGGGGTGCGTTATTACTCTCCGAGAGGTGGCAAAGAACAATGCTCCTCAGGTCCTTATTCATTGAACGAAGAAGTACCTCTCCAGCTTGACTATTGGAAAGGTGACCCCCTCTTCCTGAGATTCTCCTCTTCAGGGAATCAGGATAAGGTCCAGACATGAGCCTCCCATGATCGTAGTTAGCCTCTATGGAAATATGATTACAACTCGAGAGATGCTTGACTAAGTCATCTGGGGCCTCCCCTAAATCGGTTACAATCGCGGCTCTCTCGCCGTTCCCATCGCTAGCAACCAATGCTACGTTATCTGCATCATCGTGAGGTACAGGTATAGCTAGCATACTCAAATTGGGCGAAAACTGAATTCTTTCCAGACTCCCGAATTCTGCGAACTCGCCCTCTTCTAGTCCCATCCTTGAGGCGGTTCCGCCATTACAGTGCAGAACAGAAGACCATTTTTTCGATGCATTTAGCGCAGATCCAGAATGATCCTTGTGATGATGAGTTACGACAATCGAATCTATTGATTTCGGATCAAATCCTGCTATCCTGAGCCTTTTCTCAGTCTGTCTTAGACTGAATCCACAATCAACCAGGACATTGTACTCTCCTGAGGAAATTAAGGTAGCATTTCCACGACTTCCTGAACCGAGGTGAGTAATGCCAATCCCCATAATTGAGTGCCTGCCTCGAGGCGCTCTTTGAACAAATCCGTCCTCATCACATAATAATCTCGATTTCCCCCTACAGCACTTTTCTCCACCCTTCCCATCGTGATATGTCCGAACGACGCTCCATCACCATGATAAATCTCTGAAGTCGGGATTTACACAGGGGTGTGCGAATGCGTAGGAAGCAGACAGCATTGCTAGTTTCCCTGCTGATTTTTTCTAGCCTTGCTTTTGTTTCACAGACAAGACCACAATCTCCGGTTTCATCCACAAATCCCAATGAGGCTGAGGGTACAGAATCGCCCGTTACAGACCAGGACGGCGACCTAGTCCCCGATCTATACGAGGTTATCTTTGGTGAATCAGTTGAGATTGACTTGTCTGGAATGAAGATGGCCATATCTGGGCTGAATCCATCCGACTCTACAGACAACTCAACTGATCATGATAGAGATGGTCTGACCGCGTTACAAGAATACTGCTGGCCTTACACCCTGGATAACTGCTTCGAGGAGAGGAACACGCTAACAGGAAAACCACCCGAAGAAACCAAATCCGGGCTAAGGGAATACTTGGATCCAAGGGTGTCTGACACCGATGGCGACGGACTTCCTGATGGTTATGAAGTACACATGTGTACATTAGGGGGACTCTACAAAAAGGACCCAAACGATCCACTTAATCCCAATAATTTCTGGGAATGCCGGTATTTTGACCCTCTAGATCCAAGTGACGTGAACATAGATTTCGATAGATGTGAGGCCGACTTTAGTTGGGGTTGTGGAGATGGATTCGACTTCAATAGTGACGGGGAAATAGATGTGGGAGAAATGTTCACCAACGTAGAGGAATACTTGTTTGGAACTCCTGATGACTGGGTTACTGAAAGAGACGGCTTGTGGTGCTGGGGGCAAATTGAGGGTCTTACCGAGGACTCTTGTCAGGACCAGATTGAGAGGCCAACGGGCGAATCTGGTTGGATGGGGAGCGATCCGAGATTTTCAGACTCTGACTATTTCTTCTGGGATGAACTAACTCCGTCGCAATTGGAGATAATTGGAGACGGTATTCCTGACGGCTGGGAGGCCCAATATGGGCTAGATCCATTGAATGCTAGTGATGCCACGATAGACTCTGACTTCGATGGATGGGATATTGACGGAGATGGTTTTGTTACACAGGATGTAACAATTGATACCTCTCAGTGGGGAGAGGCATTCAGTAACTACGAAGAATATATGGTGGATTTCGATGATAGGGCAAGCGTAGTCCCCGGTGTAAGGGGCTTCGAGATATTTTCAGATCATGGCAACACGCTTAGTTTCGATCACTCTACTGCAATCAGAATCACTGACTCTTCCGTTCACAGCATCATACCCGACCAACCAAGAGAGAGGCTTGTAATTGGGAGCAAATATGGAATTACAGTTCTTGATCCGTTTAGGGGGACCTCCTCATCATTTGGAATGCCGGCCGGACTTGAGATCAATGTGATGGAGAGAAATTCAGTAGGAGGTCTCGATTTCCTATTACTGGGTTCAAACATCGGTTTTCACTCAATTATAATGGAAAACGGAATACCGATAATGGAGTCAATGACTACTAATGAGATTGGTGAAATCTCAGTAATTTACCCAATAGAATCAGAGTCTATTGACTTGGGGATCCTACTAATTGGCGAAGAAGTCTGGAAGGTTACATTCTCTGAGGAACAGTCAACGCTTATTCAATCGGAGATTTCAGCAATAGAACCTCTCTTTTCGCTTCTTGAAGATGCTAAGGCAACGGTAAAATCAATCGCTCAGGCTAAGATTTTCGGTAGAACCCCGATTCTCCTAGTGGGGACCGACTTCGGATTAATTGCCTGGAACTCAACAGATGCCTCTGAGGATATCGGTAGCCCCTGGTGGGTTTTTACTTCCAACAATGCTGATGAATTCGTTAATCCTGACATACTTGATTCGAGAAAGACCGCAGTTGTCAATAGCATAGTTGTTGAAGAGTCAAACAGTGGCTCAGATGATGTTTGGCTGGGCATGGGGGGGGGACTTCATCAGATTACCATGGATCTATTTATCTCTCAACCAAGAGAGTCCATCAGCAATGAAAGGATGCTAAATCTGGACGGCCTTCTATCTGGTTCAAACGACGTCAGAGCAATATTGCCCCTAGATGGGACGATAGTGCTTGGATCAATGGATGGAACTTGGTGCTTGGAGGGTGATTCGGATGGAATACTTGGAACTATGCTGAATCAGACTGACATACCTGGCCTTGTCACCACACTGGCATCACTGCAGAGAGATGGGGAGATGTGGATTTTCGCTGGAATATCTCCGGGGAGATTCATGAATATCGCGCCAATGGATCCACACTCACATGACTCTGATCTAGATGGGATGCCAGATGGTTGGGAGTTTGCCTACGGTCTGGATCCAACAGACCCATTCGATGGCTCAAGAGATAATGACGCAGATGGAGTGTCTATTGGCGTCGGAATAGGTTTCGGATTTGACAGATACTGGAGTAATTTGGAAGAATATCGCTTCACAGCTCCCTCTGAATACGGGCACAATGGCACAGATCCCAGAGTTTCAGACACTGATGGAGACGGTCTAACAGATGGCGAGGAATACTGGGGATGGTTCCTAGAACCCACTAATTTTGAATGTCATTATCTCAATCAACAATATCTCTGCGATTCTGTCCTTGGCCAATCTGCATCAGATGTCCACATGGGGGGGTGGACTGGGACCGGATCCAGTGGTGGGAGTGATTTGCCCACTGATCCGACCAATCCCGACTCGGATGGCGATGGGATGCCGGACGGATGGGAAATAAAGCATAGGAGATGGATAGGGGACGTATATACCGGGGGAAACGACTGGACTTTGGATCCGAATAACCCAGATGATGCGAACGAAGACGCTGATGGTGACGGTCTGACAAATCTTTGTGAGTACGAGTGGGAGAGGCTGAGGGAAAGATCGAAACTTACGGGAATTCAATCTCATGGGGAGTCTCCCGATTCAGTATTAAATTGGACTCCTACTAACCCCAATCAAGTCGACTCAGACGGAGACTCACTACCAGATGGATGGGAGGCAAGATACTCCTGCAACTGGCCCTCATCTAGTTCAGGAATAAATCCAATGAATGGCTCTGACGCACTAAAGAATCCTGATGGCGATGGTTTCGATGTAAACAAAAACGGATTCATTGAACAAGAAGAGGCCTTTGTTAACTGGTTAGAATATCACATGAAATCAGAAATCCTTCTACAGGACTCAACTCACTCTGGAATGAAATATCCTGATAATTTCACCTCCTCCTTGCCCCATCACTCATGGCAAGGTCTGGCAAATGAGGCATTCGGCGAGAGGACCGGTGAATACTACTTGTCACTGTGGGTTGGACTACCTACAGAGGATATCGGTTCAGCAGATCCTCTAAATTCAGACTCGGACAACGATGGGATGCCAGATGGTTGGGAGATTTTCCATGCCAGGTGGAGTTTGTTTGATGATGACTGGACCCTAAATCCAGTTAACGGAGGTGACGGACTAGGCGATCCAGATTTGGATGGAATGTCAAATTGGGAAGAGTATAATTCAATTGATAGCGAAGTAAGTGAGTCAGACCCCTCCATCTCATCTCCTCAGTTCTACTTGACCGACGCGGCCGGAGCTCTTGTCGAGACTCCTTGGATCGGTGCAGAATCGTCACTATCATTTGGCCATTTTTTGACGGCAGAACAGTCTGGGTTAACAGGTACTTCATCAGACCCCAACAACCCTGATACTGACGGGGACGGGTTGTTAGATGGGATAGAAGTTATTTTCACCACTTGGAACTCTACTGACTCAGTATGGACACTAAACCCCCTAGTTCCAAATCAGGGCGGGTATGACTCGGATGGAGATGGGGTCGGAGACTTGGTAGAATTGAATCTAACATCCAACTTACCGATAAATGGGGAAACCTATCCGCTGGGCGTACCAACCTTTGGCGATGAAGCCCGGGAAATCGATAACTTAGCCTTCGAAAATAGAGTTTTTAGGATTTTATTCAGTAAAGAGGGAAGGGCTGACCTTGGAATGAACCAGTACCTAGAATGGAAGTCAGGGATGCCAGCAAAGCCGATGCTACAAGCAATATTCGGAGTAACTGACCCCAAGGATCCTGATACTGACAGGGATGGAATGGTTGATGGGTATGAGTACTGGTTCTCTGAATGGGATCTCGAGGAGAACAAATGGACAATGAATCCCCTCACCGACACTGATGTAGATTTTGATTCCGATGAGGATTCGTTCGACTGCAACGGGGATGGGGAGATTTCTGACTCGGAGTCATTCGACAATCTAGCCGAGTTCGACTCTAGGTGGTATGGAAAGAGGCTAGAGATTGGGAACGTTCCAAATGGAACTACTGCGGTATCATACGGAAGAGACACTGTAAATGCGCTAATTGAGGAGGAGGGACTGTCCAATTCAGCAGCATGGGATCGGCTTTACTCAATATTCTCTACAAAGAGCTTGAAATCGTCTGAGAAGATGGGGCTGATTAACCAAGAAGACCCCGATAACTTCAACAGATCTCTGATTGGCATCAGTGATCCCACAGACAGCGACTCCGATGGAGATGGGATGCTAGATGGCTGGGAATACTGCTATTCAGTATATTCAGAGATTCTACCTGTAAACTCATTACGTTGGTCCCTAAACCCATTGAATCCCCTAGATGTCGATTATGACCCAGATGCAGACGGTTGGTTGGATAGGGATATTCTAGATACTCCAGCAATTCAGGGTGTCTGGGAGGATAGGACCTTTTCTCCATTTTCAGATGATCAGCAGTTTGGAAACGGGGGCAACTCCCTTTATTTCACCAATATTATGGAATACAGAAATGGAACAGGGCCGCTGGATCCGGATTCCGACTCAGACTCTGTAATGATGACGCCCGTTATTGCCAATGGAGTAGTCGTAGACTATCGCCAAGACATGAGCCTCTCAGATGGCAGAGAGATGTTCAAGTATGGAACAAATCCATTGGATAATGACACAGATGGAGACATGATGCCAGATTTCTATGAGTTCCACAGGGGTTGGAACGAGACTAACGATAATTGGTCTTCTTTCTTGAAAATTCAGGTTCAGTGGATTGAAGTGACGCCTCAGAATTGGAAGCCCATCCAGTTCTCCGATGGACAGATTACCAGGCCTCAATTAGATTGGACATGGTTCACTCATGATGCTACAGACCCTAGCGATGCTACTCAGGATGCGGATAATGATGGAGAATGGGAGTGCTCTGGGGGCGTCTGTGATTATGTCCCATACAACAACTTCCAGGAATACTACGCAGTTGTAAACGCTACCCTTTCCTCTCCTTCCATAGTTAGGGCATCAGCTCTTTTTGACTGCTCAGGTGAAGATGTCGAAGAGTGGTGGCAACTTCGTGAGACTCTCCTTGGAACTTGTTCAGGATCCAATACAGCCGACTCAAATTACCTCAGGATTAACAGAATAAATGACAACGATATGCTCTATGCATTAATAATCGACGACAATGATGTTTCATACCAGGAGGTGAACTCTAGTAACGATGTCACCATGGTTAACGGGGCATGGACCGACGAGTTCAACAGGATTGCAGGAGATCGTTTCCATCTTCCAAACATTGGCCTAGGTGAGTATGCCTATGGTTGGTGGATTCTGGATATTGACGGTGATTTGGTCGCAGATGGTACAGATCCTACGAATTGGGATACAGATGGGGATTGGTTGAACGACTTCTTCGAGATAGACGATGACCTGTTGGATGGAATAAGGGGGAATAGCGGATCGCCAATTCGCTATGATGACAGAACTTCTTAACTCTACATTTCATTTGCTACCGCCTCCTCACAATATCATGGAAGAAGGGAGGGCCGTTCCTACTCCGAACTCGGAGGTGAACGAGAAATTGCTTTTCCTCAGAGAAAATATGGCCCATCTAACAAATCAGCTAAGTATGCCAATAATCGAGGTCGCACTGGTAGTCTCAAAATACATCAGAATTGTGCTAGAATCTCTCGAGAATGCCGCAGAAGTAGCTGGGGAGGAACTTCCACCGGCTATCTTGAATCCATTACCAGTCGATTCTGACAAAGACAACATCGAACTCCCTGGAATCGAGTCATTTCCCCTAGAGAAGTTAATTGATAGGGTAGATAACGACAGAATGGACATTTTAGATACGATGGTTAGGACAATTCTGAATGAGAGCCAAATGGAATTTGTTCCAGCCTTACAGGAACTTAGAGATTGGGAATTCGAAATAAGGAAACAACTCTCCAGTGTCTCTAGTCCAGGTGCTCTTTTCAGTCCACTTTCTCTTAGAGATGATTTCTAGTCAAGGTTATTCTGAGATGAAGCTACAATCCCACTAGAGATCCACCAAGCATCAGCAATGGACCATACGAATAAGAATGGCCAGAGAAAGGCAGGGATTAATGGAAACTGGATTAAGAACCACTCTCCAGCCTTTCTGTGCTGCCTGTTGAAATGCTGTCCAAGGAATAGGAAAGGAACTAGTGAGAGTGCTACTGCAAATAGGGGCCTTACTGCTCCCCATGGTCCGATTCCACCGCTAAGCTCACTCCAGATTGCAGATACGACCCCAATAGGCCTGAAAACCTGTTTTTCAGAGGTCTCAATCTGGACCACGTACTCTTCCGCCACAATACCTGCGAATATTACGAGGGCATGAATTTGCCGACTATTCTAAACCTGAAGATGAGAACTATGGACAACTGGTACGATGCCAGGTGGGACAATATATCCAGGGGTTCGTACTTAGACTAGATGCACATTATGATGATTGGAACCATTCCGAGGCATCTCCATCGGGGTCCATAGAATACTCGTCACCTACTTCCCTAGGGACTCTTTCTCTTCCAATGTGCCAAGTCTGTTGCTCCAGCCATATCTCTATGTCCTTTCCATCCAATGTGACTTCAATCAATCCTCCAAGTGCATTTCCCTCGAGTACGAAGGAAACCTTCCCAATAGAGGCAGATTGTCTAGAGAGATAGAACACCGTCCCTCCCTCATGGGCCTTCATTGCCATGGCATCCAGTGCCGTGTCTAGGACTCTATTTTCCCTTAGGATCGATATAAGGTCATCAATAGACTGTATTTCTGCAGAAATAACCTCAGTACTTCTTGTCACAGGAAATGAAGATTTCTCTGGGAAATTACTAGGTTCCCAGTCAGGAAAGATAGATGTAACCGAGTCTTTGACCTTGTCGGGATCGTCATGACTTCGGATTAATGTAGAAACACGCACCTTGGGTTCCATACTCTGCCGAATTGCTGGGCATTAATAGTGATAACCAGACTTGTCCATTTTTCACGAAAATTCAAACCACTTTCAACTCACGATTGTCCATGGTCCAACGTTCTGGCCTAGTCTCACTTGCACTAATTATGATTCCAAATATCATAGTAATTGCATTCAGGATCCTATCTCCTGAACTCGATGAAGCCCTTGCAAATGACGATTTAGGGCAAATCATGATTCATTTTTTTGCCACGGCAATTGGGATAATTCTGGCCTTTAGGTACTCGCGAGTCCATGATCACGAATTCCGCCGCTCTAAGGCCATTGATGCTCTGTCTAGAACCTATAAAATGGAAGATAAGGGCCTATGGGAAAAGGGAGAAGTGGCTATTCAGAGGCTAGAGGCCAGGGCGCATTCTGACTTCAAAGGGAGAAAGGCCTCACACTCGAGGATGAGGATGCAAGGTAGTATAGGACAACTAAATAGAGAATTGGAAGAATTAGAGCACAATGAAGAGGACTCTGAATATTCTATTTCTGTGGACGGAATTGAAATCATCAAGGAAAGAAAGGACGAACAAAAATTGCCCGAGAGAAAAATTTGGGAGGTAGTAGCAAATTTCTTCTCTTCTTTGGTCGATAAATCAGCAAACAAGAGAGCGGAAATGCAGAAGCAAGAAGTAAAGAAAAAACAATCCATTACGAAAGAGAGAATCGATGTTTCTCAATCGTTTAGCTCTGCTGGAGGCTCTCAGTGGGTGATTCCAGATGGTACACAAAAGAAAACAAGATTCTGTAAATCATGCTCTACATATAACGACGCAGTTTCAGATTATTGCACATCATGTGGTTCTTTCATGAATTGATGGGGAACGGTTGATATGACTCCTTTCGGGGCCCAAGTCGGGCCTATGTCTGGTAAGCGAGACTATTACGATGTTCTTGGCATTTCCAAGGATGCTTCTGAGGACCAAATAAAACAGTCATTTCGTTCATTGGCTAGAAAATACCACCCAGACAAGAACCCCGATGACCCCGAGGCAGAATCTATGTTCAAGGAGATCCAAGAGGCATATGCAATACTTTCCAATCCAGAAGAAAGGAGGAAGTACGATGTCTTTGGGCACGAAAGACCAGGAGGATCCCCATTCGGATCTCGTGGCTTTCAGGGAGTAGATATCAACTTCGATGACCTATTCGGAGGAGGTTTTGAATCAATTTTCAGTCAATTCTTCGGTGGTCAGCAGCAAGACAGATCACATGGATCCGACCTCTTGGTCAGACATTCAGTCCCGTTTCAGGCTGCGATGGATGGTATGGATGATGATATAGAAATTGAAGTACTGAAGAATTGCCCTTCATGCAATGGCTCCGGATCAAATATCGAAGGCGGATCTAGAACTTGCCCCTCTTGCGAGGGAAGGGGCAGGATAGACGAGATTTCGATGATCGGTCCATTCAGACAACGAGTAAGGAAGGATTGCGCACCATGCAGGGGTTCCGGGAGGCTTGTCACTGACCCCTGCTCCGAATGTAAGGGAGACGGTAGATCATTGCAGTCAATTCAGGTAAAATTCTCTGTTAGTCCGGGAATCACATCGGGCAATCGTCTCAGAATGCGCGGACAGGGCGAAGCTCCAAACTCTCTAAACGGATATCCAGGAGATCTATACATCGAGATAGATGTAGAAAAACACCAATGGTTCGAAAGAGACGGGGCGGATCTTCTAATGGCACTTCCACTGAGTTTCGCTGATCTAACACTGGGAACTACAGTAGAGATACCCCACATCGATTCTGAAAATCTGACAATAAAGGTCCCTCCTAGCTCTAATCCGGGCGAAACAATCACCATTCCTGGGAGGGGCTTGCCCTTCAATGGAAACTCTTCCAGAAGAGGTTCAGTTACTGTAGTTCTCAGACTTCAATCCCCAAAAAAGACTACTCGTTCTCTCAAGAATAAGATCAAAGAAATCAGAGCGGAACTTGAAGAATCAATTCCTCCAATAGAAGAGAGAATTAGGGAAGAAGCCAACTCTAGAAGGGGTCGCTAGAGTCATTCTTCCTCCATTGCTATGGTCTTTGCTGGAACTGCTGCAATCGGACTCCCCTCAACTATTCCGGAGATGTGTATTTCTGCCTCCGGAGCCTTACCAAGAACTTCTAACCGAATAAAGGTCGTAGTTCCCTCTTCCAGATTTCCAAGGTATATTTCATCCTCCTGGAACATCATTTCAGGAACGACACTGTCAATTTTTATCGACTCACCAAGAGGAGTGTTGATTCTAATCGCCGCCATTTCCCATTTCGACCGATCTGTCTTAATTCCGATTAGAAATGATCCGGAACCCCCTTTCACTCGCCACAATGAAATATCTATATTTTCCGTAAAATGTCTTATCTCAGGTTTTCCGAACTCTTCTGAAATTGCATTCCAAGAGTCTCTGCCTAGAGTTGAAAGTGCTGCATTAATTTCCTCAAAATCCACGCTACCCCTATCGGCGGAGAATCTTTCCCTCAGTAAACTCAAAACCTGTATCTCATTCTCTTCCAATTCGCTGCTTCTAAAGGACGAAGTTAGGATATTTTCCCTATTCCACCAGATAACTATCAGCATTGGGAGGATAAGGAAAAAACCAGCGAATACATAGAAAGGAGCGAACATCCAAGCCAGATTCACATACTCTCCCGATTCATCGAAGTTTCCCATGTTCCTAATGATGAATCGATAATCCACTTCCCCCTCGTAACTTCCTAGCCTCTCCAGCCTTATTGCATGGAATCCTTGATCGAGTGAAATCTCGCCAATGTCTTCGTTGGCATACTCTTCTATTGACCAAGTACTTTGATTGAGTCTTTGTATGCTAATGCTCACCGAGTCGTTCCCAGATACAGAGAATCTAATTGTTGTCCAGTTTGAAGATGAAATCTCAATCGCATACAGGTCAACAGAGTCATTCAATTCGAAGGTTCCTAGAATGGTTGAATTATTTTCTGGCACTATAATCCAATTATCTCCTACTCCGTCTGAACCCCATATTGTTGCAGGCGAGTCTAAGTTCTCTTCAATCAGAAACTCCGAATCAGCAACAGCACCTTTTGTCAAGGAAATCATCGCAAATATTGCTATAGAAATCGCGAAATGCCGCCCCTCCATCGTTATCGCGAGAACAACTAGGTCTTAGAATCCTTCAAGCGAAATGCTTCCATCGACAGCCGATGGAAGAGCGGCCCCTAGCTAGGAGCACTATCTCTAGAGATAGGTTCTCCAGACTATTCTCTATTGGAGACAGGAATTCTCCCGAATCATATTCCCCCTGTCTTATCGTCGGCGAAAATGACCCCGAATTACCAATCTCAATCGCTCCGTTGAATCTGAAATTAGATAACTCAGTCCTTCCTTCTTCAATGGAAATATCTACACGTTCAAAATTGTGCTATCCTTTCGATAGAAAAGACACATGGGCAGCTTCCCAGGGATTATCCCTTCCACCCAGCCTAATTGAGTCAAACTCTGGCGAATTCCCCTCTGGATCTGAGTTTTTACCAGTAACTTGGAGCTCATTGCATCATGATTCATCCTTGCTAAAAATGAACTTTCAGCCTTCCATAATCGCATTAATGGATGCCTCACAGCTTTCTAAAAATCCTGGATTGATTGAAACAGCACTCTTTACCACCAGAACCCACTTCCCATCTTCGTTGATTTGGGCCCCTGGGATATCGGGCCCTGACAATTGCGCACTACTTTCCTGGATGGGGGTAGACGTTTTTGATCTGGCTAGATCCAGACAAGCCTCATCACTCGGAGTACTACTGACTGAATCCGGTCCAAGACTCCCCGAGCCTTCAACCAAGGAGGACTGTTCAATGGACTCGCAGTGCCAAATGTGGGTGAATGCAATTTCATCCACTAGGTCTGCAATTAGGACAGGTTCATTGAGGGAGTTAGCAGAACTTCAGAGTAAATCTAGTCCTAGGTCCGTGGAGCATCTTAGGCGGCATGATCAAATTACTCTCGAGAAATCTAGGAACCTAGGTTTCACAAAAAGCTCTGTACAGTTTGGAACACAACTAAGATGTCACTCATTCGAAAGTAGGAACGATGTAACAATCCGTCTTTGGAGGGAGCAGATTTCGGAGAAATATGAGCCCCCTATGAGAATGAGAGACGTTTTGGTATTACTTCCTTGTTCGGCTAAGAAGCCCTACAGGCTATCAAAAAGCCATTCTAGGTTTAGGAAATCGATAGGCAATCGTAGAGTGCATGAGGTCATGGTCACATCCCCTCTGGGATTAGTTCCTAGGGACTTGGAGGATATATGGCCTGCAGCACACTACGACATCCCTGTAACGGGAGATTGGGATGAAGATGAACTATCGATAATCAGACAGATGCTAAGTAGACTCATTGAAAGGGTTGGCTATTCTTCTATTGTAAATCACTCCGGAATAGAAACCGGCTTAGATGGAATAAATGAAATCGATACTAGGAAGGGGGAATCAGCGGGGTCAAGGGACTCCCTAGCTAGACTGAAGGACGCCGTATCTTCCTCGTTCGAAAATGAGTCTGGAGAATTAGATTTCAGCCCTAGAGAGGAGAAGCTGAAATCTATATCTAGGTTCCAATTAGGCTCAGATGAATGGATAGATGGTTGTCAGATACGAGGAAGACCACCAATCTTCACCATCTCGAAAGATGGAGAACAGATGGCAAAATGGGACCCTCGAAGGGGTAGATTCCTATTCTCAAAGGCTAGCCTCAAGAATCTGTTGAGCCTTGGTATACTAAGGAAAGTAGAACTTATTCCTGAAATTGAATGGACAGGGGATATCTTCCCGAACATGATTAAGGATTATGACCCCTCTATCCTTTTGAGCGACGAATTAGCTGTAATTCAGGAAGGTGAACTTCTAGGCTCTGCTAGGGCAGTTGCACCAGGGTGGGAATGGCCATTTGGACCAGGAAAACTGGCAAAGTCGAGACATAGGCTTTGATCCAATAACAATGCCATTCATGGCGTAGCGGTTAAAGAGGGACAGCAGGTCGCCGGGCTCCGAGGAATACAATTGTCTAGGATGCACAGTAAGGGAAAGGGGGCCAGCGGTTCCAGCAAACCCCATTCTCAGACTCCTCCAGAGTGGTCAAATTCTGATAAGAAGGAAGTCGAGGAACTAATTCTTCAACTCTCAGAAGAAGGAAACTCAAACGCATCAATTGGCACCATACTTAGGGATAAACATGGAGTTCCTAACGTAAGACTGGTGACCGGGGAAAGAATTTCCCAAACTCTGGAGAGACTGGGCAAGTCTGGAAAGCTTCCGGAAGATCTCATGAGCCTAATGAGGAGGGCTCTGAGATTGATTGACCACCTGTCTCAGAATTCCAAGGATATCCATAATAGAAGGCAGCTAGAACTGTGCGAATCCAAGATTAGACGTCTTTCTAGATACTACAGGGACAACGATCAGATTGACTCAGATTGGATCTACAAGAGGGACCAACTAAGGCTCATGGTCGAGTAATCACTAGAGATTTGTACTCCCTCTCTATCGAGACATTGTGGGAGATATATCAGAGCTGGACGTTTTCTCTTCTATTAGGGAACCATTTCGTAACTTTGCTAGAGAAGTTTGTAATAGAAAGAAGAAGATACTTCTAATTTCTGAACCAAATATCAGGGGGGCATTAACTCTCGCTCCCATCGAGGCCGCACTTCTTGATTCGGGACTTCCCTATCGTAGGAGATTCACAGATCAAAGTCCAGATTCAGAGACATTCGTGCGTGTCGCTGAAGACTCAGGTAAAGGAAGCACCCCGAATAACGGCATTGTAATCTCCGAGTTCGTCGTTGAAGGGCTTAGGGGTAGTTCCGGAGATTCCAGGAAGGGACCACTATGCACTGTAGCACAAGCGCATTTTCTTGCAACTGAGATCAATCCCAGCAGTGAAAGGCTCAGAAGGTTGAGACCTTGGATTCTGTCAGGGAATTGGATTGGCGACTCACTTGATAGGGCATACGATCCAGTTTACTCCTTCCTCCGAGACTATCTTTCTGAACAAGGAGTAATTAGAGTAGTTCCTGTGACTGAGGTAAAGTCTCCCGAATCTGGTAATTACCCTTGGATTGAAGATACCGAATTCTGGAGAGCAACTGATATTTGGCAAACTTCCAATTTAGAGAAAAGAGAACGAATAATGGGAGAACTGGCTATGCCAATTTTCAACTCAAAGGCTCCTTCAACGACTAGAGTCGAGGAACTTCTCTGGCATTGCGTAATTGCTCCAAATTGGGACTCAGATCTATCATCTCAGATTTTCAGGGCCAACTCATTTTGGGATAGAAAAAAACCTATAGAAGCAGCTAACGAGATTGCAGATTTGCTTGTCTCAATAGGCCAGATATGACTATTCGATCCGTAGAGTGCTTCCGCATGCAGGACAATCAATCCTCAGTGGCCTAATATCCGACTCTACAGGAACTTTCTTTCCACACGAAGGGCATCTCACCATTCCGCCCTTATTCGTATTTCTCTGAACTCCCGCATCTTCAACAACCGGAGAAATTACTGAAGCGGGGAAAACAAGGAGTATACTGGAACTAACAACCCCTAGAACTATTGGCATAGGTAAACCGAACCAGTAAATGGATAGCGATAGAACGCCCAAAACTCCAATCATAATCATACTTGGTGCTCTTGTCCTCCTCCTAGTTAGAGCCATACCAATTCCTAGAGCCAAGCAAAGAGCGAATACTGAAATCATTGCAGATATCAATGGACTGAAGAGGAGCGCGTTTTCGGCGCCAAACTCCATTCTGAAGTCTGTCTCGGATTCGATATCGGAACTCTCCATAGTGATAATTTCCATCAATATCCACCTCCTATGTGTATAGTCTATCTCTTCATTGTCTAGGTATATCCCTCCGAAACCAGAAAGCATTCCTGTTCTTATCTCGAATGAGAGTCCCACCTTATCCCAGAAATCATAGCCTCCCGGTCTGACAAAATCCTCAATCAGTGCTTGTCTGGAGCCACTATCGGAGACGTAGTATGTCGACGAAACTCTTAGTGAAATAGAGTCCGAATTAAATGCTCTAGAAGCCCCCAAGTCTATACTAATCTCCAAAGGTCCGAAGTTGACTGGATCCACACCAAAAACAGCTTCTGGATCAACCATCAACCCACTGGAAAGGAATGATTTAAGATCGGTCTTCGAGCCTCTAAGATGGGTTTCTAAGGCCGATAGCTCTGAGTTGTCCACTCTCCCGTTCTGCTTTTCCGAAGAGCTAACCTGATCTGAAAATGTGTTCAGATTCCTCCACCAACTGTTTGACCCCAGACTCTTATTTCCAATATTGTCTAGCCCCCATCTCATCCATTGAGACATAGCACCGTCGAATGATATGGTAGTCTTTCTTTCGATCGAGTTGCCGTCATATCTGCAGTTGATTTCAACATCAAGTCCCGAGCCTCCAGTCCGGGGAGGCTCTTCCTCAGGATACCAGCTATTGTCTCCTGTGTCTTGGCCGAGCGTAATATCATGAATTTTATTCGCTTCAATTACTAGTGAGCCCTGAAGAGAAATATGGAAATCCGTCCTAACCGAACCTCCGTTGCTCTCACTCGGATCCCAAACAAATGTGACATCCACCCAGTCTTCATTAGAGTTAACAATCGGGCTTTCTGCGATTTCAACATTCTGAACCATTAGACCACCAGATGAAGAAGTCCATATCCTGTCCCCGAAGCCAGAACTCAGTCTAACTGGAAAGAAAACAAGGCTTCCCTTGACACTAGCATCACGAATTTCCACATTTACTAGCGGGAATGACATGGACATTGCAGCCGCATACTCTTCTGAGCCCCAGTAGAAGTTTATTCCAGATTCACTCCCTGGATTTGAAAAAATCATACTCCTAACTGAGAATGTGATTTCGATCTTGTCATTTTTAGAGAATTGACCGTCTTGAACCTCTATTGGAATAGAAAGCTCACCCGATTCGCTGAGATAAACTGCCGGGAGCTGCCCCGAGCTTTCGTAGGTGTTTCCACCGACCTTTACTACAACTGTCGCGTTCGCAGATACCCCGGTTGAGTCCTTCACTTCATATGGGATGGTGAAAGTCCAGGTTCCCGAAGAATAACTCCCCGATTCCCCCCAAACAATCATCCAGGTACCGATTTCAACCTCGCCAAAAACCGATGAAGTCACTTCCATGGACTTCTCCTCCTCTAATTCATTAGAGAATGGGGTCAGTTGCCCACTATCTGCGTCTCCGATTAAGAATAGATCGAACTCATCCGGAGATTCACAGCAGTCATTGCTCTCTTGGGCACTAGCCATCATGGGAGAAAAAACTACCATTATCATGATCGAGGAAAAAATGACTGCGAATCTTGACCTGGCGCCTTCCACAGTACTCTGATTCGGACTGGCCCCTTCAATGCCACGCAAACTTTCAATGAAAATATGCCAGTTTAAACGAAATTCAACTTCACTAATTGTGTAGCCATAGGAGCCTTGCAATCCCTCCTTGAATCCCCTCGAATCTAGCAAAACCGACTCGCTCAAGTTGGTATACTTCGCCCTCTTTCAGTTCAAAGTCCTCTAGAACCCCCTTTACCTCAGAAATCTCCTCGCCATCAGGTACTGACAGTATAGCTTCTAAGGCCAACTTCTCTGAAATCCAATGTACTATTTTCCGGTCATCGCTCCTATCAACCGACTCTATGGTTGCAGATGAACCTGAGATCATGATATCGGCGAAGTCTTTCAGCCTCAGCTTTCCTTCGACATAGTCACTATCTTGAATTGATACAGTCATCCCGACTTCCCACTCCCTGAAACCCTCTATTTCGCCGTCTGGATGTCTTGCCATCATTACTCTTGAGGGGATATTCTTGGCACTAAGATCCAGACTTTTCGGATTCGAGACGAAAACTCTTCTTTCGCAGTCCCCGTCTATTATTCTAGAATTAAATGACTCCAATGTCTTCAGTGAGATTGAGATGTCCTTCTGAGTAAGGCCAACCTCTCCCCAAAGCTCTGCTAGGGAGCGAGGATCAAATCCGCGACGCCGCATTGCTCTGAGTGTAGGGAGCCTCGGATCGTCCCATCCCGAGAATTTCCCCGAATCAATGGATGAAGACATCTCAGAGGTAGAGAAACCTCCAAACTCATGGATCTTCACTCTGCCCCAATACAATGGCTCAGGATAATCCCAACCGAAGTGTTCGTAAAGAATAGTCTGCTTTCTTGTGCTGTCCATCAAATCCTTTCCTCTGATGATGTGACTTACTCCTTGCAGATGATCTTCAATGGCGCTTTGAAAATCTAACAGAGGCCATACCATGTACTTGTCACCGACTATAGGATGAGGGGAATGCTGAATCCTTAGTGCGGGCCAGTCTCTCAAAGCGGGATTCGGCAGATTCATTCCGGTCTTTACCCTAACAACTGCGCCTCCCTCATCAATCTCTCCAGAGTTCATTTTCCCCCAATCGTCCATGTTCTGCTGGACCGACTTATTTCTACATGGACAATCAGTCTTTGAAACTCTGAACTCACGAAAATCCTCAGCAGTACATTTGCAAACATAGCCAAAACCCCCAATCAACATCTTCTCAGCGTGTTGGAGATAGATTGGCATCCTTTCGCTAGCTCTAATCACCACATCTGCAGCCTTTCCTGACATCCATTCGAACTCTTCTTCTATCCAACCATAGGCATCAACCATTGGAGGTTTTACCTTAGTATCGGTGTCATCAAACCTGAGTACTATTTTGCCTTGGTATTTCTCTGCGTACAGGGAATTGATAACCACTCCTCTTGAATGTCCTATGGATAAAGGGCCATTGGGATTAGGGGCGAATCTAAGGATTACTTCTGATGTATTTCCTGGAAGATCCCTCAAACCCTCATTTTTCTGATGCCTCTCCCTATCTAGAGCCTCTGGAGCAAAACTCTCCAACTCTTTCCGAACCCCTTCGATTCCATCTTCACGAGCTATAGAATTAGCTCTTGTGACTTCTTTCTCTACTAACGATAGTAGGCTCTTTACACGGGATCTCAGTTGTTCCCTCTCTGCAAGGACCCTACCGAGAACGCTTCCCGACTGTCCTTTGCCGCTGTACTCTATAGCGTTCTGTAATGCATACTTACGAACCGTATCTCGATCTTCCAGACCGAAAACTTCCTCCTCAGTCATATTTTACATCTGAACCAGACATTGGTTACATTTCACCGTTCTTATTATTCCCATTCATCTAGAGCCGATTGAAACACTCCGGTTCGTTCATTCGCTCTTGTTTGAATTGGACGATTGTGCCTCCTGCTCCAGGTTCTCTTTACATTCGCCCAGTTTCTTCTGATACAATCCGCAAGAACTTCTTCCTCGCACAATATCTCTAGGGCTCCCCTAGTCTTGGGGTCCGAGGGATATCCAGAACCTAGATCAATATTCAATTCCTGTGACAGCTCTTCCATTGCTGAGTCCCTACTTACTTTGGCAATGATGCTTGCTGCAGCAACCACTTCATCTCTGGAATCCATCTTATGCTCTGAATAAATCTTGCATCCATGCCAACTATCTCCAAGAGTCTTGGACACCATCCTACCGAACCTCTCTGCATCAACGTCACAGGCATCGAGAAATATCTCTAGACTCTCCCCCGGTTCAGCCGCATCTCCTATTGCTTCGGAAAAGAGGAGCACCTCTAACGAATTCAGACTCCCGTCATCCATCCACTCGTCTATTCTTCTTGCATCACAAAGTACCAAACCAATGGTCCAATCTAATGATTCAGCGCATGATAAAATCTCCTTATACAGGAGATCCCTATTCTTTTTAGTCAGATTCTTCGAATCATCGACTCCCAAATCTTTGAGAATCGATCTGTCTCCCTCAGGAATATTTAGCGCTGAAACAACTAGTGGCCCTATGGCAGGGCCTCTTCCGGCCTCGTCCACCCCTATGTGCCGTGCAAGCATGCCCACTCCAATAGAACTAATTCCATGAAAACTACTGTTTCGTGACTCAAAATAGGGAAAATATGATGTCATCACTCTCCGCTCACGGCACATGGGACCCATATGGCCCTTCAAGAAGAGGAAAACTTCGAAATCGAAAGTATCTCGTACGAATTACATGAGGAATGTGGTTGAGTATGAGAAAAAATCTGGAAAGAAAGAAGAAAAAAAGGATGACAAAAGCCATCTGAAGAACAAGCAGTTCTTGAACGCGATGAAACTTCTCTCTAAAGACGAAGATGTGAACTAGGATATTGGATCAGGGACTATCCTATATATTGCCTCTAAGTCAATCTCTCCCGCTTGAATTGGAGATTTAATTCCGAAAAAGCCGCTCACTTTCGGGTCAATCTCTCCGAACTCCCCAATCTTCTCGTCTCGAATAAAAACATGGCCCCCCCTTCCACTTATCCATGGTCCATCCTCAGAATCTGTCGGCCTGAATTCAACATCATCTTGAATCGCCCCCATATCTCGAAGAAGGGCCTGGACAATGCCCTTTGAAGAAGTGAATCCACTGCCTACTTCTGCACACGCCCACGCCGCTCTTAGGAAGTTCTTCGAATCACGGATAACGTCTCCTAGTTCGTAAACCCTCTGTGGTAGCTCATGATGGCGATTGGCTGCAAGCAGCCTTAGTAGTGAGGGCAGGATGTATTGTCTTAGAAGAGTATGATCTGATGTTATTGGATTTGCAATCTCTGTAACATATCCTTCATTTGGCCATCTAACATTATCGAACTGGTCTCTTTCGTTTGAAAGAGTCAGGCTCTGTACCTCTTGCAGACCGCACGCCCTCATGCTCTCGCCAACTCTTCTCTTCAGGTTAGAGCGGTTCAATGGGAGTGCATCTAGATGTGTCGTAGAAAGCTTCAGTGGAAGATTCTGGAAACCGAAACCTATCGCGATATCTTCCACAATATCAACTGGGTGCATTATGTCGCTCCTCCATCGAGGCATTTTGATTAGATGCTCAACCTCTCCAACTACACAGTCCGACCACCTTCCCCTCTGGTTAGGCCCATCCGTAACGGTACGACTTTCTTCTAATGTACCGCCCATTTTTTTGATTGAAGATGACAAATCTTCTGAGCTCAATTTTATTCCCAGAATTTTCTCAATTAGACTGTCGGGAACTCGATGAATTATGGCTTCTCCTTTTGGAGATAAATACTGCTCTCCGTCGGTATCATTTAGTTGGATACTCTCAATCTCTCCTCCTCTCTCAGACATAGACAGACAGACAAGTAGTAGAGATGCTTCACACGCTCTTCTGTCCCAACCCGTTACATCAATGAAAAAGTCAGTAGTTTCTTCGCTTACTGTGGTGTGACTTCCATTGATTATTGGGGGGAATGATAGCACCTTATCATCATAGTCCAGAATTATCGGAAATTCCTTCAGATTTTGCATAAGGTGGGCATATTCTATTCCCTTGGGATGGTCTGTAAGTATTTTCTCAATACTCATCTCCTCCATACTAGCTAGAGGAGTGAAAGAAAATTCTGACGACACAGTTGTTACTCGAAATGGAGGTCTGAGTGTATTTAGGTCATGGACTCCAATCGAAGCGAATCTCCTCTTTCTCCCAAGTGTCATATGCAACTTTTCTTGATGGTCCATCAAACTCTGGATGAAATCTCCCTTTTCATCAGAATCAGAACCAGTATCTACGCCTCTAACAACTGCTCCCATTACAACAGGCCTCACACTTTCCAGTTCAGGATCAACTGTGAGAGAAATTTCGCCCGTTGTTACCGCCATGTCCGCATCTTCCTCACTTAGACAAAGGAATGACCTGGATGCCCTACTCATTGTCTCATGACTTAGTAGGTCTGGACGATCGGGAAACACCTCTACTTCTACCGACTGTTCGTCATTCCTATCAACGGGGCAACCAATGTCGGGGAGCCAATCTGACCATTCTTCCCATCTGTGGTCAATTCCATTGATCTTCTGTACAAATTCGAGAATAGAGTGTTTGAAGTCCAGGGTAGGCATTAATTCACCCTAGTTCTAACCACATTTTCAGAGGACGTTCATATCCCACAAGCCTCAGTCCGGATATTGCAGCAGTATCATAGTCGTTGGCTCTGAGATTCCTCCTTCCAATCCTATCTATTCGATCAACTCCTATGTCTCTCATCCAACCTCGTATTTCCTTTCCAAGATCCTCAATCTTTGAATGCACGCTCCCACCCATATGGGGAGAAACTATCGCAGTACAACCAGATGCTACAGCGATTAGCATATCCTTGGCCTCCGGCTCAAAGTCGATCTCCAGCATCACGAACTTACCTGTCTCACTAATCCCCATTGCCTTCGATGCAAGGCCAATCTTCGGGAGGGAAGATGCAAGTCTGGAACCACTGGGAGTTGAACAGATAACTACTGCACCGTCTAGTTCCAAGTCCATCACTAATCTGAACACCCTCTCAATTCTGTCAATCCTTCCCCTAAGTAGAATTATTGCATTATTATCCATCCTACTTCTCAGGGAAATCACCATAGCCTCAATTTCTGAGTCATTAAGCCCAGGAAAATCAGTAATATCCAAAATTAGTCCAGAGCAATTTCTCACAAAGTCGATTGACTCTGCGAACTCTTTCTTACCCACTAGAAGCAGGTCGTTAGTCCTGGTTTCGGAGCGAACAATTGCTGGCGCCGACACCTCGCCCCACTCTTCTGAACCCACTGTAGTCTGACAGCTAATTAGCCAGGGAATTTCAAGTAGCGCGCCTTCAGAATCTGAGTCATTCTGTACAAGAAGAGTATAGTGATCCAGTATGGCATTGTCTGCCAGAGAGTCTTCATTTGGGTGCAAGGAAATCTTCTCAAATCCTTCTAGGATCGAGCACTCCGGGAGCCTATCTTCACCATGAATTATCTCTCCCTGTTCTAGAACCAATGCATCCTCATTTAGTTCAAGTCCCATAGGCTCTAAGATTTTTGAGAATTCTTTGATTTCCGATTTCTTTATCGATCTCATCTCTACACCATCGGGCGGGGGAGGGCAGCTCCCCGAGACAATAATCCTCCCTCCAGTCATTCCGGTTCCAGGATCTGATCCTACTGAACCCATAACAATTACAGCTCCTCCAGACATACTAGAACCCAGATAGTCTCCCGCATGTCCTCTGACCAATAAGACTCCTCCGCCCATGGCTGAACCTGTTTCACTACCAGAAGAGCCTTGGATGGTTATTTCTCCCCCTTGCATCCCAAATCCAGCTTTATCTCCTACATCCTTCTCAATCACCGTCTTTCCTTTGACATGAAATGCAGCCACCATTGAACCAGTACTTCCTCTAAGAGTTAGGGTTCCACCTCTATTTGCAGCTCCTACTAATGGCCCTAGATTGCCCAGACATAGTACCTTGGCCCCTTCTGGCAAGTGCGTTAGTACGCCAAACTCTCCATCCTTCGGCCTCTCGTCTCCCGCTCTTCCCCATCCAATTTTCACTGGCCTACCTTGCTCGAGAGCCTGCTCAACGTATCTATCCAGATCTCTATTGAGTTTCATACTCTTTATTGCCAACTCCTTCACTTTGGTCCTCCCCTTTGTAATACTCTGTAATCAGAAGGAGGCGACCCATTATTGACTCTTCCCGAATTCGCTATGTTCATAGGCATCCTTCAGACTAGGAACTTCATAGGCAACAACATGGGGATTCGATAATGGGAACCATAAAAGTGGCAATTAATGGATTCGGAACGATAGGTAAGCGAGTAGCAGATGCGGTAGATGCACAAGATGACATGGAAGTTGTTGGAGTTACCAAGACCGGTCCGAGCTTCGGTTGTGAACTGGCAATAAAGAAAGGCTTCCCCCTTTACTGCACGTTCGACGATAAAGAAAGCATATCCCTCTTTGAGAAAAAGGGGTACGGTTGCACTGGGGGGCTATCCGATTTGCTTTCGATCGCGGATGTGGTTGTGGATTGCGCTCCTGGTAAATTGGGTTCTGAGAACCTAGAGAAATATCGCTCTGCAGGAGTAAAATATATTTTCCAAGGAGGAGAAAAACACAATCTCACCGGTCTCTCTTACACTTCTTCCGCTAATCATAAGGAGAATTTGAATGCCGAGGGAACAAGAGTAGTTTCTTGCAATACTACTGGCCTATCTAGAACACTTGTACCCCTATTCGAGCACTGTGGCTCGTTGAAAGTAGAGTGTACAATGGTGAGGCGTGCGGCTGATCCAGGAGACTCCGGCAAGGGTCCGATTAATGCTATCAAACCCGTTCTCAAGGTCCCTAGCCATCATGGGCCCGATGTCATGACTGTAAAACCCGAGATTGAGATAAACAGCCTTGCGGTCGCAGTTCCCACCACAATAATGCATGTTCACTGTATTATTGCAGATTTACCAAAGGGCCACGGTCTATCTACTGAGTCGATAATCGAAATGTGGTCGAACACTCCCAGGGTGATCATCATGAATGGTGCCGATGATAGAATCCCCACGACTGCAGAGGTGATGGAGATGGCCAGAGATATAGGTAGGAAGTGGGGAGACTTGCACGAAATATTCGTTTGGGAGGATGGGGTGAAACTTGTGGGAGACCGCCTGTATTACTTTCAAGCCATACATCAAGAGAGTGACGTAATCCCGGAAAATGTAGATTGCATCAGGGCACTAATGGGTGTTGAAGAAGACTGGAGGAAATCCGCCGAAAAGACCGATTCAGCCATCAGTACTTACTATTCTACATGACATGTTTGGCCAGCCCGGAAAGAGTCAATAGTCAAAAGAGGCCCTAGCATCCGAAAAGCGAATGACTTCTACAAAAGCAATTTACTTTGCAGTTTCTTTGATCTTGCTTTCACCCATTTCTTCTACAATTTCAATGGAAAGTATCGATGTGGAAAGGGCACAATCTATGTCCTCGCCCACAACAGAAAATAATTGGGTAGTTCTTCATAACCCATCAATTGGCGATCATCCAATTAGTGAGGCTTCAGGATTAATCCACTCACCATTCGGAAAATTCGATCCTCTGACTGAATCCCCTCCAGCAGGACAATGGGAAAAGATTGGCCTCTCCGAATCCAATGATGGAAGTCTATTCATCGTACAGTCACATAGCTCCGACCTACAGGAACTGGAGGACTCGTTAAATTTTCTGGGAATACAGATCATTGATCATTTTCCAGATGATTCCGTCGTCATTAGCATTGAACCATGGAGAACAGGCGACCAAATCGAATCCATCCAAGAATTGAATCAAGTTAGGTGGGTCGGTCAGTTTCCAGCGATGTGGAAGATTTCTAATTCACTTTACCCGTTAATGGATCTCGATGGGACCCTAATTGACCTCGATATCACTCCTTCTCCCTCTAACTCTCCCGACGACCAATCGAATCTTGAAAGGGAACTTTTTGAGAAAACGGGAGAATTACATCTGCAGTCTCACTGCGACAAATATCTATGTAAGATTAGATCCGCTAAAACATCTCTAATCTCCTCTCTTGCTACCGATTCCCGCGTTCTAAGGGTGGAGATGGGTCCTGTCCTGACAATACACAATTCAAATGCTAGTATAATCTCAGGAGTAGACTATGCAAGATCACTATCGGAATTAGATTTACGTGGAGAGGGAGAAGTCATAGGAATTTCAGACACCGGCCTTGACGTAGATCACGGAGACTTCGGGAATCGTCTCAGAAATCCGATCTACAACTTATTTGGTCCAGACAGTTCTGGTGCTGACTCCAATAGTGGCCACGGAACCCATGTTACCGCCACTCTCCTGGGAGACGGGACGGGAGACTCAAATTCTACGGGTATTGTTCCCGAGTCCACATTTCATTTCTACCAGTTAGAAGTGGATAGTTCTGGTATACTCGCACGCTGGGGGTCTCTGTACGATATGTTCGAACACTCTTTCCTAAACGATGCAAATATCCACACAAATAGTTGGGGGAGCGAGAGCCTGGTCGGAGAGTACACTTCGGATTCCAGATCAATTGATTTGTTCGCGAACGACTATCCGGAGATGTTAGTAATCTTCTCATCGGGAGATATGTCCAACTCGGGTGTCGCATCTCCGAGCACGGCAAAGAACTCCCTCACTGTCGGTGCTTCCACAACAGGTGCATTTGGTTCTGAATCCCCAGGCCAGGTCTCTGACGAATCATCACTAGGACCTACTTCCGATGGCCGAATAAAGCCCGAATTGGTTGCACCGGGTGTTATGATTTGCTCTGCTAGAGCCCAAGAGGCTGGCCTAACTACAGGGGGGAATTGCTCAGAGTCGATGCATACGGATGGAACAACTCCACTCTATATGACTCTAAGCGGGTCTTCTATGGCTGCCCCGGTGGTCGCAGGTGCTTCAGCAATGGCGCGGCAATTCCTAAGAGAGGAAGTCGGACTTACATCTCCAAGCTCTGATCTGATCAGGGCAATACTCGTTAACGGTGCCGAAGATATTGGAGAGTTAAATGTCCCAAACTCAGGAGAGGGTTGGGGACAACTAAACATCTCAAACAGTATCTTTCCCCAAAGCAACGGAATAAATCAAACGCTATTTTTGGATCAAGATAGAAATCTTCTTCCCGGTCATAGTTTTATCTATACCTTCGAAGTCTCTGGGAATAATGCACTTGATGCAACCCTGTCTTGGAACGATCGGGAAGGATCTGTATCAGCAGACCAAAATACAAGTCGGCTAGTCAACAATCTAGACTTAGTGGTAACTTCACCTTCGGGAGAGAAATTCAACGGTAACGACTTCGCTAGCGGTTTTAGCCAGTCAATGGGTAATATCGATAATTTGAACAACCTAGAGAGGGTCAGAATTGCTTCTACTGAACCAGGAATTTGGACAGTCAAGATAGGACATTCCGGAGGCTTTTCTCAAGACTTCTCACTGGTTTTTTCTTCCAACGCAATTGAGTTGCAAGAGGCCGACTTAACCGTAGTTCCCAATTCAATTTTCAGTTCAGAAACCAGTCCTCTAAAGGGGGACACGATTTCCATGCAACTTTCATGGATAAATCAGGCTGTAGCACCAACCGGACAGTACTCAATTTCTCTTGAAGATGTGACAGATGGAAACGAAATAGGGACATACTCAATGCCCTCACTACCGGGCGGGCAGATCGAGACATTCTCCATTTACCACTCATTCCAGTCGACTGGGACTCACTTGGTTAGACTAACCCTAGATTACCTTTCTCAAGTGGATGAATTGAATGACGAGACCATCGGGATGAATAACAACATCTTCGATCTAGAATTTAACGTTACAGAGATTGGTGTAAGAATCATCCCCCTAATGGAAGATGGGTCTTATCCTACTGATTTCGTGGAGTCTCAGTCTGCTAAGAATAGGGACATCAACCCCAGTACCGAGAGCTGGGCAAACTTCCAGTTGGAGCTACTTAACGAGGGAACTTCGGAGACCACTGTGGAACTTTCGATTTCTGCAGTCCAGGAAATAGGCGATTCTGGAATCATGTCGTCTCCTCAGGATGAGTGGTCAGAGACACTTAGCGATTCAGGACCCTGGGTCCTGTCTCCATCCGGAGAGTCCGGAGACAGAGTCCTAATTTCTCTGAATTTGACAGATGAAGATGCTGACGTAGAGAGTAGATTCGCACTTCCCGGCCATTTTGTTACCGACCTCATTCTATACGACAAGATGGCACCAACAATTTCGCATTCTGTTCGTCTTTCTGTTGATATCGACAGGGTCGAAGGACTCTACACGGTTCCCGCTGGGACAGAAGATCTAGGAGCCGAACCAAATGAATTCGCACTTTTCACCCTCTCGGTTAGGAACATAGGCAATGGACCCACTGAATACGGAATTTCTTGTGAAACAGAAGATAGATGGATAGTTCACGTAGGAAGCAGTCAGGTTCCCGAAGTAACAATTGGTCCGCTTAGTAGGCTCCAATTCGTTCCTGTTCCGATTCGTGTAAAGGTCCCACCAGCCTCATCTGGAATCCTCGCAGGAGATACAAATCTAGTAACTTGCATCACAACTTCGGTCAATGACCCAAATCTGCAAACTACGGAGACCGCCACAGTCGAAGTTCTAGAGAGCAGGGCATTCTCAACTCAGATTTCAGATATGGAAGGAAACGAATTTGGGCCCGTAGCCATAACTGAATCTCGCGCTGTACAAAATGGAGACACAATTTCTACAATACTAACAATTTACAATAGGGGAAACATTCCACTAAGTTTCGACGTAAGGGCACTATCATCTAGCAATACTTGGCCAATTCAGGTTTATCTGTCCGGTGAAGACCCTCCATTAGGAGAGGCCACAACAATACAAACAGATATCGTTCCTGGTTCAGAATCTATAATAATTATCAGGACCATTGTTCCCCTAGCTTCAGAAAAAGGCGACAAAAACACAGTCACTATCAAGACTACTTTAGACGACAATATCGTCACGAATGCGACGGTTCTGGAAGTAAAAGAGATCACAACTCTAGATGTTCAGGCCGAAGAAGGATTCTCAATCTCTTTGGGGCGAGATGGGAATGCCAATATTTTCTTGCATAATTCGGGAAACGTACCGCTGTTGATTGAACTCACACTCGGCACTCTTCCTGATGGTTGGTCCGGAGGTTTCCTGACAGGCAGCACTTTCTCCATGGACATGAATAGGGACTCTGTAGTCAATATCGCACTACAGTTGCCTAGCGGCACCCCCTCCGGGACTCTCTCGCATAAGGTTCCAGTGATAATCCAGTCTACGTCGCCCAGCCTATCCACTGAAACAATCACAATAGATATGGATGTAATGGTTCTACCCTCAGTTTGGCTGGAAGTTCAATCTGAAACCTCCAGCATTCAGGGAATTGCCGAGGGAGAGGAAACACCTCTAGTATTGGAAGTACAAAACAAGGGCAACACTAAATCTCCGATATTCATCAACCATGAAGAACTCGATGGTTGGACTGTAAAATACCAATGGCCAGCAGACGAATTAGAACCAGGGGAACATTACGAAATTATAGTTTCAATAAGCCCTAGAAAATCGGCAGAGGACGGACTCACTCAGTTGCGATTCTATGCCAACTCAACATCTCAAGACAGCATGGTAACTCTTACTAACTCGTCCTTTATTGTTGATGTTAGCAAGTCTAAATCCTCAAATCAAGGAGGAATTTCTGGATTGTTCGAAACTTTAGGCCTCCCAGCTTGGACTCTAGCAGTACTGTTCGTAGTTGCATTGGGTGCATTAATCTCACTTGGGATTAGGGCCAGACAGGAATTCTCCCCAGTTGATTCAGATGAAGAATTGATTCCACGAGGATCAGCTCTCCAGGCAGGTACCAAGGAAGAAAGAAGAGCAGCTGCTCTCGATACCTACACCACTGGGGACGTTGTTACTGGGGGGGTCTCAGAGTCAGAGATTAATGATACGCTTCAGGCAACTGTACCCACTCTCCCCACTCACCAAGTTCCCGAAGGAGCGATGCCGCTACCAATAACCGGACTTCCAGATGGGTGGTCAATGGAACAATGGGTAGCATATGGGCATCTCTGGTGGGAACAGAACGGTCCCTGAGCCGGTTCATTTTTCTGTGACTTCTCGCGCCATAAATTCATGACAGGCTCAATAGTGCTGTTCGGACCTCCTGGAGCAGGAAAGGGGACTCAGGCCGATAAGATTGTAGAATTGACTGGTAAGCCACAGGTTTCAACCGGGGATATGCTTAGATTGGCTCTATCCAAGGAGAATGAACTCGGTTTAGAGGCTAAGAAATATATGGAGTCAGGACAACTAGTACCAGATAATGTGATTATTGGACTAATTAAAGACAGAATGAATGAATCAGACGCTAGCAATGGGGTCTTATTCGATGGGTTTCCCAGGACAATTCCTCAAGCAGAGGCCCTTGAATCAATTACTGAGGTATCGACCGTTATCTCCATAGAGGTTCCCGATGAAGATATAGTAAACAGGATTGTAGGAAGGAGGATGGATCCCGAAACTGGCGAAATTTACCATGTCAGTTTCAAACCCCCTCCTCCTGAAATCGCACACCGTCTTATCCAGAGGAAGGACGACAATGAGGAAACAGTTAGGACGCGGCTATCATCCTACCACGAACAAACAAAGCCACTTGGCGAATGGTACATGGAAAAAGGAATACTATACTCCGTAGAAGGGACTGGGCCCATTGAAGAAGTGGCAAGATCCATTTCTAAGATATTGTCATATCTTTGAGGTCGAAAAAATGGCCAGACGTAGTCGACGAATAAGGCCCAATAAAAATGAACAAGCGACGGAATCCGTAGAATTCCTTGAGAAAATATTCGCAAGATCTCTACCTAACGATTCGCAAACCTCCGACACGGTTGCTAGGCACATTCTGGCTATTGGTAAGAAACACGGAAAAAGATCAAGCCGCGAAGTAAAAAAAATGATTTGTCGGTCTTGCAAGAAATCTCTATTACCAGGACAAACATCTAGGATTAGAGTGACATCAAAAGTTATTTTCAGAACATGCCTTAGGTGTGGGCGAGTGAATCGCGAGATTCTGGATATAGATGGTGATTGCTAATGAAGAAAAGACCACTGTCACATTTGGTTAAATTGGCAAAAAGTGAGTCATTGGAAGTCTCCATTAGAATCGGTAAAGATGGAGTTAATACCAGTTTGATCTCTGAATTAGAGAACCAACTGAAAAAAAGGACCGTTGTTAAACTCAAAATAAACAAAGGAATAGCCTCGAATAAGGATGATAGAACACAGATTTTCACAAGGATTGCAGAAGAATCTAACTCTTCTGTGATATTTCAAAGAGGCAATGTTGCAGTATTTTGTAAGGCCAGTGGCCAGTAGCGTTCATATTCATCATATCAGAGGAGTGCACAATGAATGTCTTCAGGATAGCAAGAAGTCCCATTACTTTGGCGGCCTACCTCCTATTGTTGCTAACCATTTTCTTACCGTCTGTCATGGCTGCATCCTCTAACTCTGGAATGTGGGAGCCACCAGAGATGCCTAGCTGGGCAGTGCCTGCATCTTTCGCCATTCTAATCGCAGTCTATACACTGATTATTTTCGAGGTCGTGCACCGAGCTCTTGCTGCCGCTCTCGGCGGGGTAGCGGCTGTTGTAACTCTACATGTCATTGGTGATGGGCCCGACCTTGGAACTATCGTTACCTGGATAGATGAGGAAACAATCGGATTATTGATCGGTATGATGGTAATAGTCGACATACTGGGGAAAACTGGGGTTTTCGAGTGGGCTGCCGTGCAAGCTTATGCTCTTAGTGGAGGTTCCATATGGCGGCTTTCCGTAATACTGTGTACTATTACAGCCGTATTTTCCGCTTTCCTAGACAATGTTACGACGATTTTGCTAATAGTTCCAGTTACCATACAGATAGCTAAGGTCCTGGACTTAGAACCAGTGCCACTCATTATAGCAGAAGTGATGTTTTCTAATATTGGAGGAGCAGCAACACAAATCGGGGATCCTCCGAACATTATAATCGGTGCCCAACTATCTGCACAGGCCCTATCTGGAACCGGCTTAGCAGATCAGGGTATTACGTTCCTAGATTTCATCATCCATGTTGGACCAGCCGTGGTAATCGCGATGGCCCCTTCCTTCTGGTTGTTATCTAAATTGGAATCCAATGGACTATCCGGAGAGAAACATCGAAACGTGGACTTACTGAGGCTGAGGTATGGTATCAAGGATGTAAAATTGCTAAAGAAATCAGGTGCGATTTTAGCATTAGTCATCATTTCATTCTTCGCTCACTCCGCATTCCATCACCCCTTACTGACCGTCGCTACAATAGCCTTGGGAGGTGCCATTCTGATGCTTTTGGTAACCTCCCCGCACCATGTAGAGGAACAATTAGATGGAGTCGAATGGACAACAATAATTTTCTTTGCTGGATTATTTATCATGATCCACGGTCTTGAGAACATGGGAATGATTGACACTATAGCAGACGGAATTTCTGATACGATAAAGGGAGCCTCAGAGCAGAATAGACTGATGGTTTCTGTACTTCTGCTACTATGGGTGTCCGCGATCGCCTCGGCTTTTATTGACAACATACCGTACACGGCTACTATGGTTCCTGTGGTAATCAAGCTAGCAGAAGATCCAGAATTAGGCTTGCAACTTGGACCTCTTGCATGGGCATTGGCACTAGGAGCATGCTTGGGTGGAAACGGCACCATAATCGGGGCTTCTGCTAACGTTGTTGCTGCAGGACTCGCGGAGGAATCTGGTCATGACATATCTTTCAATCGATTCTTCAAAACAGGTTATCCAATAATGCTTCTTAGTGTAGCACTGGCGACAGTTTACTGCGTTGTCAGGTACGCAATTCAATGGGATAATGGGCTTATTCCGGCAACTATCATCGGAGTGATGATGTTGGCATCTTTATCCCTCACGCCGATGATATACGGACCACCGCCAAGAGAGTCGAAGATTGATTATGAGTTGGAGTGAGTAGATGGGGGACCCAATAATCACTACATGCGCTGTTTGTGGGATGGAACTACTTCAAATCGGAATATGTCCGGCTTGCGGCCATAATCAAAAAACTCTTGAAAATCAAGAAGATGACATCAGATACGAAGAATTTGATTTGCCATACGGGATTGAGTTTGCTCCTCATTTGCTTGAAGAAATACGCATACCATATGGAATAAATCACGCCCCATAACTCCAATATTTCGTTAGTTTGCACTGTTGTTCTGCTTTGTCCGATGTGGCTAGTCTCCCGTCTTGTTCAAATACCATAGGTTGGTCGCAAGCCTGCTTTGTGCGCTCTGATAGATTGCCTATCAGGGTAAGTGGTTGAGGCTGCTGCGCCCTGCGGGGAGACGTAGTGGCCCGAGAAACCAGAATTGATATGCCTGGACACCAGAGGCCTCACATTAGTGAGTACAATAAGAAATAATGATGCTACAACCCAATTGGGGGATGGCTCGGCTCGAGAGCCGAAGAAGGTCGTGACAAGCTGCGATAAGTCGCGGGGAGAGGCATGAATCTCTTTGATCCGCGAATTGCCGAATTGGACCTCCTGACAACAGTCATTCCTCGTATTTTACGTAGGAAGGGGAACCCCCCGAACTGAAGCATCTCAGTAGGGGGAGGAAAAGAAATCAATAGAAATTCCGTGAGTAGTGGCGAATGAAAACGGAATAGGACAAACCGAATCTCCTTGGGAAACCTTGGAGAGATGTGGAGTATGGACACTTGTTGCCTAAGTTCGTGAAGTAGAAGTCGTCCTGGAACGGCGCACCATAGAGGGTGAAAGTCCCGTATACGAACCGGATATGGCCATGAAGTGGATCCTGAGTAGCGTGCGTTGGATATCGCGCGTGAATATGGGAGGCAGAGACTTCCAATCCTAAATACTACTCGAGACCGATAGTTGACAAGTAGCGTGAGCGAAAGCTGAAAAGTATCCTTAGCGGGATGTGAAAAGAACCTGAAACCAATTGGGAACAAGCTGAATAGGCGTGAAAGCGAAGATATGAGCAGCGTCTATTCGTGCGTTTCGAAAAATGCCCCTGGGAGTTCTGATCATTGGCGAGGTTAAGCAGTAGATCTGCGTAGCCGTAGGGAAACCGAATAGTCCGCAGCCGCAAGGCGAGGGACTGGGTGTGCTCGCCCGGAGTCAATGGTGGGAGACCTGAAGCCCGTCGATCTATGCCTGACCAGATTGAAGCCCGGTGAAAACTGGGTGGAGGATCAAACCGTTGCTGATGTGCAAATCGCTCGGATGAGTTTGGTATAGGGGTGAAAGTCCAATCGAGATGGGCAATAGCAGGTTCCGCGCGAGACTACTCGTAGGTAGATCTCTGTGAAGGTAGAATGCGATGTAGAGCACTGATTGTATGTTTAGGGGGAGCAATCCCTCGGCACGCTGTCAAACTCCGAAGTTGTGTTCGCCGTAGAAGCAGGGAGTGAGCCACGGTGGGTAAGCTACCGTGACGAAAGGTGAATAAACCAGCTCAGCGTTAAGGTCCCAAAATTTCAGTTAAGTGTTAATCACAAACGGCGTCCGTGGCCGAAGACAACCAGAAGGTGGGCTTAGAAGCAGCCATCCTTGAAAGAGTTCGTAACAGATCACTGGTCAAGCTTGCGGGCCCGTAAAATGGACGGGGCTCAAACTGAATACCGATACGCTGACCCTCCGAAAGGAGATGGGGTAGCGCGGCGATGTGCTCGGGTAGAAGCGAGGTCGTAAGGTCTCGTGGACCGTGTACATATGAGAATCCAGGGAAGAGTAGCAGCATAGTGTGGTGAGAATCCGCACCACCGAAGGGGTAAGGGTTCCTCGGCAATGTTTTTCAGCCGAGGGTTAGCCGGTCCTAAGGGCATTCTTAACCGAAATGTCCGAATGGGAAATGCGTTAATATTCGTATGCCCCTCTACAATATATGGTGACGGCTCGGGCTAGTTCGTGCATTCCTGTCATGGGATGTCGAAGCGTTCGATAACCGATCTGAGAACCGTCATGGTGAGAAGATTGGGAAGGCGTGAGCAAAAGACGAATGATGCCTGGGTCCCATGAAAAGCCGTAGAGGTGACCGTACCTAGAACTGACACAGGTACCCAAGGTGAGTAGCCTAAGGTGTGACGGGCAAAGTACCGCGAAGGAACTCGGCAAAATCGCTCTGTAACTTCGGGAGAAGGAGTGCCAGCTTAGAGATAAGCTGGTCGCAGTGACCAGAGGACTCCGACTGTTTAATAAAAACATAGGCGACTGCTAGATCGAAAGGTTGTGTATAGTCGCTGAATCCTGCTCAGTGCTGGTATCTGAAATCGGGTTACAACCTGACGAAGGACCGGTAAACAGCGGGGGTAACTATGACCCTCTTAAGGTAGCGTAATACCTTGTCGCTTAATTGGCGACTTGCATGAATGGCACAACGAGAGTCCTACTGTCTCCGCGGTACGTCCGGCGAAATTGACATTACTGGCGCACAGTCCAGTAACCTCAACCTGCAAGCGAAGACCCCGTAGAGCTTTACTGCAGCCTGGCGTTGTGCAGTCGCACATTACGTGCTGAGTAGACGGGAGACGTTGATCCTCGGGACGCCAGTTCCGAGAGTAGTCATCCATAGAGACACCGTCCTTAGTGTGTAACTGTACTAACTCTTCATGAGAACACCGCTTGGTGGGCAGTTTGGGTGGGGCGCCACGCGCTCGAAAAAATAACAAGCGTGCCCAAAGGTCAGCTTAGGTGGTTCAGTCTCCACCGTGAAATGTAAGGGTAAAAGCTGGCTTGACGTGGATCGGCAAAATAACGATCGACGATGCGAAAGCAGGGCCTATCGAACCAATGTACCTCATTTCTGGGGGTCATTGATAACAGAAAAGTTACCTCGGGGATAATTGAGTTGTCACCAGCAAGAGCACATATCGACCTGGTGGCTTGCTACTTCGATGTCGTCTCTTCCCAACCTCCTGGTGCAGCAGCTGGGAAGGGTGGGGTTGTTCGCCCATTAAAGGGGATCGTGAGATGGGTTTAGACCGTCGTGAGACAGGTTTGTTGCTTTGTGGTTGAGGCGTATTGATGCGTGATCGGAAGGGCCCTTTAGTACGAGAGGAACGAGGGCTCGGGGCCACTAGTTTACCAGTTGTCCGGCAGGGCAATGCTGGGTAGCCACGCCCTATGTGGATAAGAGCTGAAAGCATCTAAGCTCGAAGTCATCCGAAAGACGACGCATCTCAGGGGACTCGTAGAAGACGAGTTTGATAGACAGCGGGTGTAAGTACCGAGGTTCGCCGAGGTATTCAGCCCAGCTGCACTAACCCCCCGAGCATCTAAATTTCGAGATACACACTACATGTGAGTCTCTGTCCAAAAGAGCATATCAATTCACATTCGAAGGAAGAGTTGTGCACGGCCATAGCGGAGGGGTCCTACCCGGCCCCATATCGAACCCGGAAGTCAAGCCCTCCTGCGTCGGTTCCGGTACTGTGGTGCGAAAGCCCACGGGAAAGACCGTCGCTGTGCCACTCTCCTTCACCTCCCCGCAACAAAATTTTAACGATAGACGTTGTCAATTCAGGTGTCAAGATGCCAATTTCCACCGGTGATATACTCGGACACTCTCAAGTTGGAGTTTACCTAAGTGTCGTCGGGGATGTACTATTCATACCCAGTACATTGGAAGACGAGATAGCAAAAGAGATCGAGTCATCATTTGATATGGAATCTCATAGGATTACAATCGGCGGATCTGCCCTCCTGGGGAGCCTGATTCGCGGAAATAAGAAGGGAGTGGCAGTGGCAGATATTGCAACACAGGATGACTTGGACGAATTATCCAGCTTCGGAGATGTGGTAATTCTGGAGAGCGGAGTCAATGCCGCTGGGAATCTAATCGAATGTAATGACAAAGGTGCCATAGTAAGTCCGACAATCCCGGTTGCTGGAGCGGAGATGATTTCAGACGTGTTATCCGTGACAGCAATTCGCTCTCAGGTAGCAGGCCATGGAACTGTTGGAAGCATGATGGTGGCAAACAACAACGGAGTCCTGATTCATCCTGACGTTAAGAGTGCAGAAGCAGAGGCGATAGAGGAAGCAATGCAGGCCCCTGTTATGGTCGGAACTGTGACCTTTGGCTCCCCGTTCGTTGGCGCTGGATGCTGTGCTAGCGATACACACGCGTTAGTTGGCTCAGGATCAACCGGCCCGGAATTAAATAGGATAGAGGATGCACTGGGACTCATTTAGAGAATATAGTGTAATCAACATTATTCTTATCAATTGAAGAAACAACCTCTGGCATTGGATATTTCAGCCCCGTCGCTGTGTTGAAAAGGACTACAGAATCATTCGTTGAGACTGACCCAGTCTTGATACATTCTCGGTACGCGGCTACCACTGCAGCACCCTCTGGGCATAGGAGCAAACCCTCCTTCTTTCCAACTTGCTCCTGTATTTCCAAAGTCTCCTCGTCAGATACTGCCATCGCTAATCCTCCTGATGATCTTACAGCATCCAAGATCAGGAAGTCACCCAGAGCCGATGGTACTCTAATGCCAGAGGAGATCGTCTCCGCATTTTCCCAGAATTCTGCGAATTCTCTACCCTCTTCCCATGCCTTGACTATTGGCGCACATCCTGTCGACTGTACTGATATCATCTTGGGTAATTTACAGTCGATCCACCCGAGCTCTTTCAACTCGTGAAAGCACTTCCACATTCCAATAATTCCAGTCCCCCCTCCCGTGGGGTAGAATATTACATCAGGAAGATTCCAATCCATCTGCTCAGCAAGCTCAAGACCCATGGTTTTCTTGCCTTCGATTCTGTAAGGCTCTTTCAGAGTCGACACTGCGAACCAGTCTATCTCTTCCATTCCCTCTGAAATTATACTTCCGCACTCGCCGATTAAACCATTAACAATATGGGTCGAAGCTCCTTGAATCTGTGTCTCCCTTATGTTGATTTCTGGAGTATTGTCCGGACAAAGAACTGTGCAACGTATCCCCGCTCTGGATGCATATGCTGCCAAGGCAGATCCAGCATTCCCATTGGTTGGAATTGAAAGATGCCTAATTCCTAATTCTTTGGCCATTGAGACTGCCATACCAAGTCCCCTAGCCTTGAATGACCCAGTAGGGAGTCTTGACTCATCTTTGATGAAAACTGATTCAGCCTCGAATCCCAAAATGGTAGAGAGATTTTCAAGTCTGATCAAAGGAGTAATTACCTCTCCAAGAGAGACCATGTTCTCTTCGAATTTTACAGGTAGAAGTGGCGAATACCTCCAGAAACCGGGATTTTTCGAATCTTCGATAGAACTTCTGGGGACCTCCTTAGATAGTCTCTCCAAATCATATTTTACGACTATCGGCTTCCCTATTGTGGATATCGTGTGGACGATTCCACGATCAAACCTCTCTCCCGAATATGCGCATTCTAGGTGACTGACGTAACTTCTCATGAATCCCAATGAGCGAGGTGTTCGATGAACATGCCGCTCTAAACCGCAGTCGGGGCAACGTGATCCTCATTTTTTGAACCAGAACTCCTCACTCTGTCCCAGGCTTCTTTCATGAGATTATCATGGCAGTCCTTGCAATAGTTGAATCGTTCGTATGCCTCTCTGAAAGAATATGCCTTCTTTCCGCTTGAGACAAGATAACCATTAGGAGACAGCCTGCTAACAAGTGTTGCTTTGGAAGAGCAATCATCGAAATCGCAAGTAGCCATCATTCACCCTCTTTTTTACTGTCCACAATTTCCATCAGAGGTACATTCGCCTCAATTCTCTCCCCCGGTTTGCACATGATTTTCTCAACCTTCCCATCAATGCCGGCCTTAATTTCGTTTTGCATCTTCATTGCTTCGAGTACAATTACTACACTACCACTGTCTATTTTATCACCTTCGGAAACTAGTACCGACACTATTTTTCCTGGAATCGCTGATGAAATAAGTCCTGAACTCGGCGCTCCTCCTCTGTTAGAATCCCGCTTCTTCCGCTGGCCTCGCCCCGACTCTTGATCTATCTCGACTTCGTACACATTTCCATCTATGGAAACCTCCCATTTCCCATTATCGAATTGAATATCCATTTCGTACTCTACTCCATTAACAGTTACTTTCCTCTTCTCAGACAAACTACTCACCTCTTAGAGCTCCTACTTGATTTGGAGTTCAGCAATGAGGAGTTTCCCGATGCCATCATTCTGTGGGAAACAGACCAGTTACTCCCAGGTTCTCTCCCCTTAGAAGGAGCAATTGCCTCTCCCAATTCGCCGCTCAATAGTACTGCTGAGATAACTGCGACTATTTCCTCAGACTCTAATTCCCCAACACTCATGCTCTCACAACGGGATATTTCCATGCTTCTTCTCGGGCCTAGGCTCTTCTTTCTCCAGAATAGCACCCAATGCCTTGACTAGGGCAGACCTAGTTTCAGAAGGCACGATAACATCGTCTAGATAACCCAATGCTGCAGCCTTGTATGGGTTTGCAAATGACTCCTCGTAATCGTCAACTAGCCTCTGCCTCTCCTGCTCGGGATTTTTGGAACTATCTATTCTTCTCCTATGAATAATTTGCACGGCCCCCTTTGCACCCATAACTGCAAGTTCAGCAGTCGGCCAAGCAATGTTGTAATCTCCTCTTATGTGCTTAGATGACATCACATCATAGGCACCTCCATACGCCTTCCTTGTGATAACTGTCATCTTGGGAACTGTTGCCTCTGCGAATGCATAGAGTAGTTTGGCACCATGCCTGATTATGCCCCCCCACTCCTGGCTAGCACCGGGTAGAAAACCGGGAACGTCAACAAAAGTCAACAGTGGGATGTTGAATGCGTCACAAAAGCGCACAAATCTTGCTGCTTTAACTGACGCATCGATATCTAGACAACCTGCTAGATGCATTGGCTGGTTTGCCACAACTCCGATGGACTGCCCCCCAAGCCTACCTAGTCCAATAATTATATTCGGAGCAAAACCATCCTGAATTTCTAAAAAACTATCCAAGTCTAGAACCTCCTGAATCACCTCGCCCATGTCGTATGGTCGACTGGGATCGTCGGGAACAAGGGAGTCCAGAGAATCACAACTTCTCTCGAGAGGATCACTAGTCTCAATTGAAGGGGCAATATCTAGGTTGTTGGATGGAATTAGTGATACAAGCTCCCTAACTATGTCCAATGCTACATGGTCATCCTTTGCTGTGAAGTGAGTTACTCCTGATTTTGTTGCATGTGTGGTTGCCCCCCCCAAATCTTCGAATCCTACTTCTTCATTCGTAACGGTCTTGATAACTTCTGGGCCAGTAATGAACATGTGAGAGGTCTCTTCAACCATTACAACGAAATCTGTAATCGCTGGCGAATATACTGCTCCTCCGGCACATGGGCCCATGATGACAGAAATCTGAGGGATGACTCCACTAGATCTCACATTTCTGAAGAAAATCTCCGCATAGGAACCCAAACTGGCGACCCCTTCCTGAATCCTTGCACCGCCGCTATCATTCAGACCAATTACTGGGGCTCCTGTTTTCAATGCCATATCTAGAATCTTGCATATCTTAAGCCCGTGCATCTCACCTAGGGAGCCACCGTATACGGTGAAATCTTGAGCAAAGCAGTAAACTAATCTTCCATCAATGGTGCCATAACCACAAACTACTCCATCTCCAGGGATTACATTCCTATCCATATCAAAGTCTCTACACCTGTGCTCTACCAAAGCATCAACTTCTGTGAATGAGTCCTCATCTAGTAATTCCTGGATCCTCTCTCTCGCAGTCATCTTTCCTTTAGCGTGTTGCGCCGAAATCCTCTTTTGGCCTCCTCCTGATTGAGACTTCGCCTTCCGACGCCTAAGCTCGTCAATCTTGTCAGAGTTTCCACTCACGAGGGGGAATGGGAATAGGCCGCACATGAGCATTCCTGAGAAAATAGAATTTCATATGCGGTTGCTTGAAGTCATATTACCACTTGCATCTTACATAAACATGCGAATTGTGATTGCCAAACCTGGACTAGATGGGCACGATAGAGGAGCAAAAGTCGTCTCCAGAGCATTGAGAGATGGGGGGCATGATGTCATCTATACAGGCCTCAGAAAGACTCCAGAGGAGATTGTACGAATTGTAAACGACGAAGATGCAGAAGTTCTCGGTCTATCCACGCTCTCTGGGGCACATGATTCTCTAATTCCAAAGATTTGCGAGCAGCTAATAGAGAATAGACTAGGAAGTGTAATTGTTTTCGCAGGAGGCATTATTCCGGAAAGAGATATAGAAGCCCTATTTCGATCGGGTGTCAGAGCAGTCTTCGGTCCCGGAACTCCCACTTCGGATGTTTTGGATTTCTTGAATGAGGCTCTGATTCGAAAACAAAATGGAAATCCAGTTGGAGTCGGAGACGATTCGGGATGGAATTGGAATGACTGACATCAGTGATCTATTGGAATCAGCAAAATTAGGCGATCGAAGAAGCCTATCAATGCTCATTTCTGCAATTTCTGAATCCGCTGACCCCCCAAGTATCAACTCCACGGCAGGGTGGATTCTCGGAGTCACGGGGCCTCCTGGATCGGGTAAATCAACTCTTATCGGACAGATGGTCAGGAAATGGGCATCTTCAGGTGAACGCGTCGCCGTAATTGCCCTAGATCCAACTTCTCCGTTATCTGGTGGCTCTTTGCTTGCTGATAGAATCAGAATGGAGGGAGACGACTTGAGAGAGAACGTGTTTGTGAGGTCTATACCCTCTGGCAAAACTCCAGGTGCCATTTCTCCTATCCTTTGGCCGATATGTGGCGTACTCTCTGAATGCGGATGGACTCGAATAATTGTTGAGACTGTAGGAACTGGACAGTCTGAGTTCAGAATAGCTGCCTTGGTAGATCGGCTACTTCTTGTTGACGGCCCGGATAGGGGGGACATCATACAAGCAGAGAAAGCGGGGATTCTTGAGTTGGCTGATGTAATTGCCGTTAACAAATCAGATTTGCCAGGGGCATCTTCAGCAGCACAGCATATACGTTCGTCACTAAGTCTCGCGAGCGATGACAATCGCGAGGTTGTCCTAGTTTCTGCAAAAGATGGACATGGTATACAGGAACTTATTGAGATCATTGAGAACTGCGAACCTCAGAATACACGAGTAAAGATGATGATGATGGAGAGATTAATCTCTGAATGGGATTCGATTCTAGTTTCCCATCCTGAAATAGACAATATCATCTCCGAACTATGTGACGGTTCTATAACCGTTAGAGAGGCCATCGAAATATTGGTTTCATCCATTAGAGATGGTGGTTTGTAAGTGTCATCAGATGAAAACGACTTATTCGTAGATCACGTAAATCATTCAATTGGGGGTTTTGGTGGGCATGCTTTCAGAAGACTTACACACATCTCAATGGCTTGTATACCCTATCTATACTATGTCCACGGAGAAGAGCTATCCTCAATTTTCTCTCTAGAGATGAGGGAGTTCGTTAGCGTAGTTTGTATTCTGATTCTTGTTATTGAGGCTATACGACTTAGAACAGGAATTGTTATTGTGGGCCAGAGAGAATACGAGTCCAGACAGATTTCCGCGCTAGCATGGGGAGCCTTTGCAGTAGCATTGGCCTTGCTAATTTCTCCTGAGGGAGAAGGAGACGGAATGGAGGCGGGGTTGTATGGAGCCCCAATTGTCCTTGGCATGACTCTAGTCGACCCCACAATGGGCGAGGTAAAGAGGAAGATGAGGGACCTTAGATTGGCAATAATCGCTGGACTAGTTGTTTCTTACTGCGTGTGGCTCGGTTGTCATTTCTGGATTGGTACTGATTTAATTGTAGCAATCTTGCTAGCCCCTTTGACCGTCCTTGGTGAGTTGCCCTCATCGAAGGTAATTGACGACAATGCGACAATGGTTCTTTTCCCTCTCTGCGGCCTAGTGCTCCTATTGCCACTGCTGTGATTTTGCTCCCGTCATGTTTACATTCTAATTTCAAATCCCGGAGTCATAATATGAGTGAACAAGATTCAGATTTATGGAAATCTCCTCTGAAACAGAGTACATACATGTTTATTTGGGCAATAGCTTCAATAGCATCTTTCGCGGTTTTCATAAAGTATTTCTAGCTCAATTCCCTTTCCGATGAAATTAGGGCACTCTTCCCCGAATCTCCGCCCTGTCCACTGTATCCTCCATGTCTACCATCAGAACGAATTACTCTATGGCATGGTACTGTGATTGGATTTGGGTTGGCTGCGCAAGCATTGGCAACAGCTCTTGATGATCCAGGATTTCCGATAGAAACTGCGATTTCTTTGTATGTCCTGGTTTGGCCCACGGGGATTTTTTTGATTTCATTCCAGACTCTGTTCTGGAATAGCGTCCCTATCATTTATTCTTCTTCCCCCATCCCCCATCCTTCGCCCAATTCCTCCATTCCTACTATCTCATAGTTCGAAGGGAAGAGTGCAATAGCCACTCCAATTACTATGCAAGAGATTCCGAACCAGAATGACCCCCTTATCATCAACTCCATTCCAATTGCGAATAGGAATAGACCACCAAGATTTGAAACCCACACGAGGGTCTTGAAGGTTGATAATGAAACCCCACTCGCTCTCTTGGTTCTATGAGGGCCAAACTCTGCCCCGAATCTGACTGGATCATCATTCCCCATTCAATCACCTGTCAATCATTATTATCGCATCGGTGGGGCATGCTAGAACGCAAATCTTGCATCCAGTGCAAGGGTCCCTCAGAATTTTTGCCTTTTTATTTACGTCTACGTCCATTAAAGGACTGAGCAGCGGCGTATCGTACAATTCTATAGCATCGTCATCACATACTATTGTGCACTGATCGCAACCTATGCACAACTCTTCCTTTACCCAGGCAACTGTGTCTTCCCCTCCTTTCAGCAGAGCTTCCTCCTCAGCTCTAACCGAGTTCAGCTGCATCCTAATTCTTGACTGTTCAACAGCCCTTCTCTTCAGGACGTCACCTATCTTGGTCATTCTCCTACCCTCTGGACTCTTCTATCTGCCTAGCCAGGAAGCTTACAACATCTAGAATCTCGAAGTCATGTCTTGGATCTCCCTCGAACTTAAGACACTCGAAATGAGCAACACATTTTGGACAGGATGTCAGCATGATTTCTGCTCCTGTTTCCCTTACTTCATCGAATCTCTGGACCCTTAGTGCCCTGCTGTTCTCGTTACATGACATCATGCTGGAGACCCCACAGCAGAGGGCGTCTTCTCCGGTGTGTTCCATTTCCACTAGATTCACTCCCTCTACAGAACCTACCAGATCCCGCGGCTCGTCGTAGATATTCATCTGCCTTCCCAGCCTGCATGGATCGTGGTAAGTTACGGTGACCTCATCATTTGACTTCAAGCCCATGTCGAAACCCTTCTCCACGAGGAATTCTGTGGTGTGCATTACCTTCATCTCATCTAACTCATAGTCTAAGGCGAAGGTTCTGAAACACTCAGCACAAGAAGTTACTAGAGTCTCTATTCCACTCTCTCCGAGCTTCTTTTGATTGTAAGCCTTCAACTTCTCGAAGACCTCACTCATCCCCTGCCATTTCTGGTCATGCCCGCAGCACTTCAGGAAGTCGCGACCCAGGTATGTCACATCCTCGCCCATCTCCTCGAAAATCGTGAACGCGGAAGTTGTGGCATCTCCGAGATCCATCGTGCCCTTGTTCACGTGACTGAAGACCATCTCTTGGTCAATGTAGTCTACACATCCTGGATAGTAACCTATGCTAGAGTCTAACGGGTACTCCTCCACAGGGATGAATGAGTCGTCCGCGTCTTCTTCTGCTTCAGCAGCTAGTACTGCTTGCAGCACTGTGTGAGGGATTTCCGTAGCAGGAGGGCCACCTACGACAAGGTTTCTTCTGATGTCAATATATGAGTCGTAGTCGACTAATTGTGGACAGGCATTTGTACAGGCGGTGCAGGTAAGGCACGAGTAAAGTGGGACTCCGTCGTCTTCGTTATTCCAGGTGTTGTAGATTATGTTCAGTTTATCTCCAGCATTGAATAACCTCACAGGGCAGGCATCATCGCATAAATCGCACCCATAGCACTTGTTCATCTCCCATTCGTATCCACGAGCCATGCTCCTGAGGAGCATGAAAACAAGAGCCCCTACTCCTAGGCATGGTATGAACATCGAGTAGATCAGCTTGGCATCGAGACTCTTTGGATTCTTCTTGTAGGTGGGATTTGTGACCGACATCGATGACAGTTCCTCATCGCTGAGGCTGACTTCTGATCTGATTAGTGCAGTTCCATCATCGTTGAGCAGTAGAGGCTGATAGGAAACTGCTGAGAAGTCTGAAATCATTGTGACCGAGTCATTGACCTGCTCGGACAGGGTAGTGAAGGAAATCGTGTAGGATCTTCCAGAATCCAGGTACATTGTTCCTGATTCGCAGGTGGAGCCCGAGTTGGACCAAAGCTCCTGGCCAGAATCATCTGTTAGAGTCAGGCTCTGAGAGTGCTCACCAGCATTTCTTACTGTAGTTCTGAAGTTACAACCTATGTCAGTTTGAACCTTGGATATGCCAAGGTCCTCAACCTCGAACTGGATAGACTCAGAAATTGACATCGGACTGCCATCCTCTGCTCCTTGGTAGATGATTTCATTCGCCCCAATATTCCTAGACGTTTGGGTGTCGGCATGACCGTTAACCCCGCTGAAGTCTACTATCTGGCTACGAGTTGGTTGGTAAATTCCCCAGTTCACAAAATGTTTTGCGGGCAAAATACACCATTCAGCATGCGTCGTCCCCTCTTCCATAGTTTCCCAGACAGACAGGGAGCTCGTTTGCTCGTATGGGAGGCATTCGTCCTCCCACTCGTCCCATACAGGTCCCTTATCCACATGGATTAGGGTATCTCCCGGCTGTCCCCTTATTCCATCCAACTCCACGAGCTTGGCATCATACTGGTACTCCCAGAATCCCATTGTTCCCAGACCTCTCTGCTTCCAGAATCCGTTTTCGTAGACCGGCCAAGTAACTGTACATAGGAGAACGGTGGCTATCACAGACCCTACGGCTATCTGTCTGCCAAGAACTGGAGTCAGCCTGGAGCCCATCGGCCCTATCAGGAACTTCCTCACCGAGAAGTATAGTACGACGAAGATGAAAACCCCTGTGAGGATCCATGGAACCGCATTGAATACCTCAGCAGTCCATGGGGGTTGAGTACCGCAGAAGAAGGTCCCATGAGACCCGGCCCAACAGTAATCACTACGATTCTGGCCATACATCTCCAGGAAGATATTAATCGAGAATACAGAAATGAACCAGACGTGTGCAAGGTAAACGGCTCCCGCAGTGGCGAACCAGGGGTCCTCTACCCCTCTCTTCTCTCTCTTTCCAATGATGAAAGGTGGCAGTGCAAGAATAGCAACTGGGAGCCCAGTGATCATCGCCCCCCATACTCCAGCGTTCCATGACACGATTGGCTGACCAAAGAACTCCCCTATTGGGCCAGCAGGGATGTCGAATTGAGGCAAATACTCGCCCCATCTTAGGTAACCGTATGAGAATAGAACGTACCAATCCGGGAAAACGAAGCCTGCCTGAGCATACGGATCTGCTGCATTGTGCAGAGGAGGGGGAATAATCCACGAGTAGAATGCTATTACCATCACTATCGAAGCGAAAATGATAGTGTCCCTGAGAACTTCCGTCGGCCAGAAACCATGGCCAGTATGCACCCTCCTCCTTTCCTCTTCCGCCCCTAGGAGCTGCTCCTTCTCGCTAACATAGGTATCCGCAATTCTTCCAAATCTCTCTATTATCCCCATCTAATCACCTCAGTGCGGCTCCGCAATTCCCTGTACCCACACAATGAATAGGTGTGCTAGAATGAGTACAGTAACAATCAGCGGCAGTACGAACACATGTAGGAAGTACATCCTCACTACTGTCTGGCCCGTCAATGTAGTCCCTCCGAACATAGCATTAGCCACCCACTCCCCAATTAGCGGGGTGGCCATGGCCATGTTGATGCCGATGGTGGCCGCCCCAAAGGCCAAACTGTCCCAGGGCAGCAAATATCCCGAGTAACCGAAGAAAATCGAGAAGAACATTAGAGCGACTCCGATCAACCAGTTCAGTTCTCTGGGGTTTCTGTATGCCCCAGTGAAATAGACTCTGCACATGTGTAGGAAAACTGCCGCAACGAAGAAGTGCGTTCCCCAATGGTGGATAGATCTGATGATGTATCCGAAAGGCAACTCTAGCATGATGAACTCCATCGATGCATAGGCCGGTGTCGGATCAGAGTCCAAATCGCCTCCCGGGACATAGTAGAATCCTAGAATGGTGCCAGTAATCACCAAGATGATGAATGCCAGGAATGAAATTCCGCCCAAGCAGTAGAGCGGGTACCAATACCAAATTATTCTCAGTTTGTACTTCTCTGCATGAGTCAAAGGCATCTGACGATGCATGCTGTAGTAGGAGTCTTTGCTCATGCCCCAGTAGTCTTGGATCCTGAATCTGGTGTCTAGCCAAGAGAAAGCCCACAGGAACAACTTCTCGGCTAGACCCATGCTACCAGCATTTGTCTCTACAGCTCTCAAGATGTCCTTCCTTGGCATATCGTCCCTTTCTCTTCTCAGTGTGAAGGCGACAATTACGACAACGAAAGCTATGAAAATCCATAGGAACCAGAATTGAATCATATTTTTCACCTACCCGCAGAATGTGTACCAGTCCATGAAATCTGGAAGCGCCTCAATGACCCCGCCACTTACTGTAAACGGAATCAGTGGTATGCCGTACGGAGCAGGCCCACCGGTCTTCTTTACTCCTATGAAGTCAAACTCTTGTCCATTGGATCTATTTCTAGCAGTATTCTTCTCTATTACAGTGTGGTCGTACCTGCTAGAGTGGCAGATGCAGAACGATTTGTTTCCACTTGTGTCAGTTCCGCCAGGGAGCCAGCTATCCGCAGTGAAGTCGTTACTCACCAATTGCCACCCAGGAATGCAGCATAAGTGAGGGCATCTGGCGAAAACAATGATCAGGTTATCATGAATATTCAATGATGCAAATTCCTCTTTTTCTTCGATTTCATAGCCGGATCCTACGTATGCACCACCTGCGGTGTATCCATCCATCATTTGGAATCTGGGGGTGTCTGCTTCTAATGGCTTGTTTTTGTTTTCCTCGTGAGGGAGGTATGTGGCTATGATGGGTAAGCCGGACCAAAGTCCTGCAGCTCCAACCATTCCAGTAGTTGTGTTTGCGGACTCGTCTACGAAAGATTGTAGCGTCATGGGCTGCTTGTCCATGTTATTGTACCACACGTCTGAACCCTTGGGGACATAGAATTTTATGGAAGAGTCCGAAGTACCTCCTTCCGCTTGGCCCATTAGGAAAGAAGCGAACCCCACACTGCCTAGTGAGGCTGTAGTAATCAATCCGGCTGCTGTATTGAAAGAAAGCCTCATGAACTCTCTTCTGTCTATTACGCCGCTCCTCTCGTGAATAGCATCATCCTCAGAGGAGATAGGACGTAGCTTGAATTTCCTTGCCATTTTCAGACCTCATACTTTTTCCAAGAGTTTGTATCGTGACTTGTGATGTACTTGTTTCTCCTATGCTTGACAATTATCACGTCTGGAAGTACATATTTTAGATACACAATCCCCATGATTATTAGTGTGAGAAGAGTCATTGCCAGATTGAATGCGAGCAGTTGTTGATCCCAGTGTTGGTATAGTCCGTATGCTAGGGCTCCCGCCCAATAAAGAGTCCAAAGAATCCCCCATAGTCCTACCATTATGATAAGCCACGAATCCCCGGAAGGTGCAAGACTAGCTCTTACAATTGTCCCGGGCTTCACTTCGTTGAATACTCCATGATTGACTGCTGCTTCGAAGGACTCTTCCGTCAGCGCGGCATCTTCAAGAGCCACTCTGGCATCTTCTACGCTGACCTTTCCGGACTTTACTTGTCGCAAAAGCCTCATTACCGTATCGTCTTTCATAGTTGATCGCCTCTTCTAAGATGTTTTATTCTTAGCTTCAGTAGGTTACTTCTACCCTTGTAATGCCTGGAGAATCCGTATCTAAGGAATAGCCCGCAGAACAAAATAACCAGCATTACTGCTCCGAATCCAAGGAGTCCCAACCAGTGGGCTAGGAGTTTAGCTCCCATTTTGTGAATGTCTTTCTTTCCTTCAACTGGGGCTGGGGGGTTTATGTCCCCATTTCCTGAGAAAACGGTTTTTGTCCTTCCATTGTCTTCACCTTCGTCAATGCTGGCAGTAAGGCGATTCCAACGGTCTAGACTAGATGGGGCTAAATCCCCATTTACTGAGTTCCCTGCAACATTGAAAACCACTGAACCCGAACCTTCAGACGGACTCGTCCAAACAAACATCCACGACCTATCGGAGGTTCTCGATCCTGCATCGGTGTGTGTTAGGGTGGTCACATCTCCTTCCCAATTTTGGACCATTGACTCGAATCCTTCCGATGCGCCAAGCGACCCCTCACTGACCCTCATGGCAAATCCGGCAGTATGCGAATCAAGATTTGCCTCAGGCCCTCCAATTAGCTGTAGCTTCATCTCGTAGGAGGTATCCGGTGCATAGTGGAAAGGAACTCCATCGATAATCACTGTAACAGAATTGTCTGGCTCCTCTGCATGACAGGTGCACCCAGCGATGGAAACCTCACCTTGGCCATTCGCATTTCCTCCGACACCACTATGCAAAGCCTCACCAGACCCTGCAACAAATACTGATACTAAGATTAGAACAAGTGTCTTCTGTCTAGATGCCATCTTTCGTTCACCTAGCATCTGCTACATTTGACCCAGAAAAAAGGGGGATATTAACGTTCCACTACGGCCCCTACGGGGCCGAACATAATGCTCTTTTTCAAAAAATTTCAAACACCTAGTCTTGCGTGCACAATCATGGCCTCCCCAAGGTGGAAGAATACCTACTCACTCAGTCCCGAACAAATCACTCAACTTGAGGAGGCAGAGGATAAGATGGAATCCATGGAAATTAGCGAAGCTGAGGAGATTCTTCTTTCAATGATTAAGTTTGATTCAAAATGTATCCCGGCCTTGAATGTACTCGGGCACCTCAATGGAAGGCACCTCTCAGATTTCGAGATCGCCATTGAGTACTACGACAAGGTACTGTTGCTGGAACCAGAAAATGCTTGGGCAAGAGATGAAAGAAGAAGATACCGACGATATTTGGATTACGATTAGAACAATATAAACTGGCTACCTCGGTTCGGAATCCATGGAACCAGGCTCCATACTAATTGTGGGCGTCGGTGGAATAGGTTGCAAGTGGTCCTCACGTGCACATGGGAGGTGTCAACAACTCTCCGAGTTATTGCTTATTGACGCTGATGAATCTTCTTTCTCTTCTGAATTTGAAGCCCATTGCCTTCATCTGGATGCATCAGGAAGTGGAAATGGAACAGCCGCACTGCCAAATTTGGCAGCACATCGTCTCAACGAGGGAGTAGCCAACATCCAAGGGATGCTAAAAAACTCGGAACTCGTAATCATCCTTGCCGCCTTAGGAGGGGGAACTGGTTCCGGAGCGGCCGCAGAAATTGCTGCTCGATCCTCAGAGGCAGGAAGCCTTGTCATCAGTATTGTTGGAATGCCCTTTGCCGAACAACCTCTACGTTCCGCTATTGCAGACAAGGCCATTCCCGCAATAGAGAGGAACTCTGATCTGTGCATTCGAGTCAGCCTTGAGAGACTTGCCTGGCAGGCCAGGCATCGTCAATCTGACTGGAAGATGGGGTCCGAATGGATAGGGGAATTAATCGAAGGTCTGGTTACAACTCTAGCCAGGGTCGGGAAGATGAATCTCGATCTGATGGACCTTCGAACAATAGTTGGTAGGCCAGGTAATGCGACATTGATAGTCGGTAATGGGGCTACTTCAGATCCAGACGAGGTCGTTAGAATGGCAAGAAACTCACCCCTATCAGAGATATCGATCGATGGGGCCAAAGGATGTATGATACAAGTGGAGGGGGGACCAGATATGACGCTAGGTCACCTGAACATGGTTTCAGAGGCCTTCGTATCAACCCTAGATGAGGATTGCCAGGTTATTCTTGGTGCTAGAGCAAGCGATGATTTAGTTGGAAGATTACGGCTTGTAGCCGTTGTTAGCGGCCTCTAGTGAACTATCTCAACAATATCATTCTCAACAGATTCCTCAACTCCAGCGGGTTGGAAATGAGGCTCTTCCTCAGGAGTCAGTGAATGCTCTGAAGCCCCAAGTTGTGCCTCTAATTCCTCGGATAGCCCTACACGAGAGAGCGCGATTGGACACATCGCTAACATCACAATTGCAGTGATAGCATGTCCGATAGCAGTTGTGGTCATTAGGCTGCCCTCGGAAAGCACAGTCAAGGAAGACACACTTCCGCAATATGCAAGTCCGAAACACACTCCCCAGAAAATTGCTGATTGCCCTTGGAAAATTCTCCAACCTCTCTTATGACCTTTCTTTGACAATGACCAAACTGCCAAAACGATAGTAATTGACATCAGAATGCTCTCTTCAATAAAGAGGCCGACTGAAGACTGATCTACGGTGAATGGAGCCCTTCTCCATGAACTTAGAAGATGCCAGCAGGAAGTGATGAAAATAAGAAAATAAGCTCTATCTCGAGCTAGTCCATCTACTTCCGCCCCCTCTCTGGATGATTTGGTATAACGCTCCATAAATACTCCCAGAAAAACAATTGTGATCAGGAAAATGAACCACACCAAGTTGGTCGAGAAATTCGCATTTGAGGGATTAACAGCGCCATATCCAAACCACCAAACTAGAGGTGTGAGTAAAAGTAAAGAAATTAATATTCTAAATAGCGTTGGATAAACTCCAGATCTACTATCTCTGGGCGGACCTCGGATTTTCTTCCCGTACTCAATAGAACCTACAGTCAGAGTAAGTCCCTGAAACAACGACATTGCAATGAACATCATTGCTAGAATCAATTTCAAATCGTTCAAATTTTCTTTGTTTAGAATGGTGTTAAAGCCGTACCAGATTAAGGTTGCTAGGGCAATAACGGGTAGGGTCTTAATCACACCTTTTGTTAGGTATTTCCTCTTTAGTACTCCTTCACCATTGCTTTCGACTGTAAGTAGGAATCTTCCCAGTCTGCTGGGACGAATCAATGCCGCAACCATGTACGATAGTGATAGAGAGACAAATATTGCTGCGCCTTGGCTCTCCGATCCGAATACATCCATACTCATTGCACCATACAGTGAACCTGATAATATCACGAGTAAGGCGATATGGGGGAGAGTTGAAGGGTCAGAGAAAATTGTAAACGCGCTTTCAGACTTGCGAAGGTCTTCATGAGTACCGTTGTTCACACATCTGCGTGAACCCACTATTGGTTAAGGTAAACCCCTTCGGGATACCATGCCGAGGCCAAAAAAGGCAGCAAGGGGTAAACACAGGTGGGTTGCTATCCAGGTAAATCAATCGATCCAAAGAGATAGTTTGAAGAAACTCCTAGCAGAAAGTCTGGAGGGGCTAGAATGGCAACTATTTGATTTAGAGAAACAGTGCAAAAGAACATTTGCCATACTCAAGATATCTCTATCCGACTATCAAGAGGCTCTAGCAACACTGAATGAGAATTCCGGATTTGAAACTATCACTAGTTCTGGAAAGATTAGACTAGTAAGGGAACGTGTGAAATCCTACCTGTAGCCTAACCACTCAATTATGTCTAGATCCCCAATATCTACACTTCCAATAGACCCCCCAGTAACCCGTAGCTCACCCAACTCGTTCAATCCCGAGGGTCTAACTACTTCGTTGCCCAGTCTTACAGCAACACCTCTGGATAGAGATTTTGATAGAGATTTCCAAGATTGGATGACCAGGCTATCCTTGCTTGGGAGAGGCAAGAAACCTGTCTTTTCGAAAATAGAAGAAATCCCCCTATCTATTTTGTTGAAAACCTCCTTCGCATCGACGTCACCGAGGGTCTCTTCCCATCCGCAACCTAGAATTTCCTCCTCTCTAGAAAAACCAAATCGATTAATCCCAATCCCAATTCGAACCCCGCTACCTTCGTCATTCGAAGACTCTACAAGGACCCCTCCCATCTTCTCTCCTTTTCTGTTAAGGATATCGTTCGGCCACTTCATTTCTGCTTCCAGAACCGTGGAAACAACAGCTCCAACACTAGTTTGGATTATTCCCGGAGAGAACTCGTCAATTAGTTGCGACCCTAATTTCCATGTGGCGAAAACCCCGCCCTCCTCTGAGATCCATTGGGATTTCTTCCTCCCTCTCCCATTCGTCTGAATCTTGGACATGACTCTCACCCAATCTCCACCTGATATTTCCATCACTTCTTCCATTGTCGAAGAGCAAGTATCAATAATAGTTGGAGTGTGTCCCGCTCCGGTCTTCCAAAAAGCCACAATCTCAATCTTTTCTTCCCCAAATCTCTCCGAACCAAGTGTACGGGATGTCCAACCTCTTCGTTCCCAGTCAACGACCTTGCTTTTTCCCTCGGGTTCTGTCTTCATTACCATCAATGCCAATAACTCATTCACATTATGTTGGGAATCTAAGAAATTTAGTAGCTCTCCGCCCCAACCCTTCCCTGGAATTTCAGACCATGCAATTTCCTCTATTTTCTCAAATTCATCGTCCTCATCTCCTCTTTCAAGATAGGGGAGATTCCATATCACTAATCCTGTTCCCTCTGGGACTGCTAAATTTTCTCCTACGCCAGATTCGATAATTCTATGACTTCCTGGAATTCCGTTATTCTCCATATTGCCCCTTGTAGCCGAAACTGCAAATGGATTCAAGTCGCAAGCTGAAACTTTCCAACCAAGAGTCGCTAAGACCATAGTAACTATTCCTGATCCGCATCCAATTTCTAGGGCCTTTACTCCTGGAATGGGGGTAAATTCTGAAATGACTCTGCATAGTAATAACGAATCCTCCCTTGGAGGATATACTGTCCGAGGTGAGAATATCTCCCACTCCCCAATTCCTTCCAATGAGACTTTGGTCTTCGTCATTATTTTTTTCAACTCGTTTAGAGACAAAATTGTTGTGTTAACTGGCTATTCGTGACTTCAACAACCTTTATGTCGTAAGCGAACTAATGAGATACGAGCCGACCCCCCGGACGCCTCGCTGGTTTGCGAGAGCTTTGCTATACGCAAGCCTTTTGAAGACCCCTATGGTCGGAGGATAGCCCAGCATCAGCCATGGGCCTGTAGCTTAGTCAGGTAGAGCGCCGGGCTTTTAACCCGGTGGCCGGGGGTTCGAATCCCCTCAGGCCCGCCTGACGGCTTCTCAGGCCCTCGTTTTTCTGGGCGGGGGAAGAGTCATGGCAGTAAAGAGCTCAACAAAAAAGAGATTGATAGAGCTGGGGATCCCGGAGGATCACGCACACAAGTTGGCGGACGACGCAAATCTGGATGCAATAAAGCGAATGTCCAGGGAGCAGGTTGCAAAAAAAGTCGGCCTTGAGGACGGTGTCTCGGAACTTGAGCATATCATGGGCGTGATTAGTGAACACGTAGGCTCTCGTAAGAGGAGTAAGAGTAACAGAATCACTATCTCCCGCAAGGCACTTCTGGACGAGGACATCCCTACTGGGGACTACAGATTCAACGTGCTTAACCATGTGCTCGTACCTCATCATGAACTAGTCCCAATAGAGGATGAAGCACAGATTCTTGAGCCATGGGGGCTCAGAACGGATGATGCCTTTGGAAAGGACAGGCTCGCAAAGGAACTCCTGCCTAAAATACTGATTACCGATCCTGCAATCCAGGTTATCAAGGAGGTCGAAGAATCTGAGAACGATGAGCTTCCTGCTGGATGGCTAGCAAATAGAGTTGTCAAGGTCGTTCGATACAGCAGATCCGCAGGACAATCAGTGGCATTCAGGCTAATAGTGGAGAGCGCATAAGGAGGAATTTAATTGAGAGAGATTGTTGAGAGTTATTTCAAGCATAGAAGCCTAGTGAATCACCAACTTGCTTCGTACAACGACTGCATCCCTATCGGAGACGGTAAGGAGAGTAGGATGGAGAGAATCGTGCGGAACATTAGGATTGGTAGTGACGAACCAGTAGAAGATGACGAGGGAGGATTGGTCAAACTCGATCTTTTGGATAAAGAAATTATTGTTCGACTGAAGAATCTCAGGCTAGGCAGGCCCACAATTAAGGAGGCCAACGGGGCAGAACACCATGCAACTCCAATGGAATGCAGACTTAGGAAGCTTACTTACTTCTCACCCGTCTATCTAGACTTCAAGATTTTTCGTGACGATTTGCCCCCATCTCCTGGATCTGAGATGGGATTCCAGGAGGAAACTAGCGTCCACATAGGGAATTTGCCGATAATGGTTAGATCAGCTAGGTGCAACCTGAACCCAAACCATGCAGATGAGAATCGACGACTCACCCCCGAAACTTCCACTGAGGATTCGGAGAGATATACACAACTTCTACGAAAGTACGGTGAAGATCCTCTTGATCCCGGGGGTTACTTCATTATCAACGGGACCGAGAGAGTTTTGATTTCTATGGAGGATCTCGCTCCAAACAGGGTAACGGTAGAGAAGAACAAGAAGTATGCCCATGAAACCCAGGTTGCGAAAATATTCTCTCAGAAAGACGGCGTAAGGAAGCCACTAAACGTCGAAAAGAGAAGAGATGGAATGCTAATGGTAAAGATTCCTAGTGCTGGAACTACTCCCATTCCTCTGGTACTCCTGATGAGAGCACTTGGAGTAGCCAAGGATATGGATATCTTCGCCTCCATTGCAGGACCTCCCGAGGCCATGAAGTACACTGTTGCTAACCTCAACGATCTTAGGGATAATGAGGAGTATGGTGTCGACACATCTGAGGAGGCCCTAGCTTGGCTGGAGAAGAAGTTCGCAGCAGGTCAGCAGAAGGAGTACAGAGAATCGAGAATCCAAAACTTACTCGATAACGAACTACTGCCTCACTTAGGATCGAAATTTGATAATAGGGAGAAGAAAGCAATTTTCCTAGGCCGTATTGCTAGACAAGTTCTAGAGATGGCCATCATGGATAAGGATCCCAATGACAAGGATCACTACGCAAACAAGCGTGTCCGTCTAGCCGGCGATCTCGTGGAGGATCTCTTCAGGGTAAGCCTTCAACAACTGGCTCGAGACTTGAAGTACCAATTGGAGAGACACCACAACAGGAAGAGGGAACTAAGAATTTCTTCGTGCCTTCGTCCTGACGTCCTTACAACCAAGATTATGCATGCCCTTGCAACAGGAAACTGGGTCGGGGGGAGGTCAGGAGTGAGTCAACTCCTTGATAGGACGACATACTTGTCTGCACTGTCTCACATGAGGAGGGTCACGAGCCCGCTCGTTCGAAGCCAGCCCCATTTCGAGGCAAGAGATTTGCACCCTACACAGTGGGGCAGGCTGTGTCCCAACGAGACTCCCGAGGGGCAAAATTGCGGCCTTGTAAAGAATGCAGCACAAATGATAGACGTCTCAGAGGAAGTCCCCGAAGAGGATGTCAAGGCACTTTTGAAGGAAGCTGGAGTAGACGATAATCCCGAGGGCTGGGCAGACGGCTCTAGGATACATGTTAACGGAGATATCTTCGGCCTTCACAAGAGGCCACACAAGCTAGTAAGCCAATTCAAGAGGAGACGCAGATCAGGTAGGATTAGACCAGAGGTTAGCATCAGGCATGACCATGAGAATCGTGACGTTTTCATCAACACCGATAGGGGTAGAATGCTACGACCACTTCTCATAATCGATCATGGTAGCCTGCAAATTACCAAGATGCACCTGGAAGCATTAGAATCGGGCGAGATCACATTCTCAGACCTTGTCTCTGGAGGGGTTGTAGAATGGGTAGATGCCGAAGAAGAAGAAGATCTCTTGATAGCTCCAAGACCTTTCGATTTACCGTCAGTCTCCCCAAAGAACAAACGCCCCATAAATCCAGCGAATGTAGAGTGGACCAACCTTGGAGAGCATGGAATATCCCATGCCGAGGTGTCTGCAGAAGTAACTATGCCCAACGGCGGGTCAAAGACAGAGAAATTCAAGGTTCCACTAAACTACTACCAAGAAAACATGGACGCCCTCAAGAGGAAAGAGAAAAAGGATCATACGGTTCTGGTGTTCACTCACGTAGAGATAGACCCCCAACTCATTATGGGCGTTTGCGCCTCCCTAGTCCCGTATCCTGAACACAACTCAACACCAAGGGTTACGGGTGGAACAGCCATGGTCAAGCAGAGCCTAGGAGTGGCCAGTGCCAATTTCAGA